>QIHU01000009.1 GCA_003231035.1 Acidobacteriota bacterium | reverse complement strand
CCGTGAGGCTCGACGGGGTAAATCGCCACCTCCCAGTTTTCTTTTTCCAGCTCGATCAACCGTTGCACCAGCCGCACCGTGTCTTGGAAGAAGACGTTGTCGTCTTGCATCGGAGCGCAGATCAAGAGCGGCTTGGTGAGGCCGTCGGCGAACTCGATCGGCGAGCTGCGCTCGTAAGCTTCGGGGTCGATGTCCGGGGTGTTGAGGATGTTCGAGGTGTAGGGATGGTTGTAGTGAGCCCAGTCGGTCACCGGTCGCAGCGCCGCCCCGGAGGCGAAGAGGTCCGGGTCCTTGAACAGGGCCATGAAGGTCCTTGAACAGGGCCATGAAGGTCAAGAAGCCACCGTAGGAGCCGCCGTAGACCCCGATCCGCCCACGATCGATCCCTTCGTGACGCACCAGCCATTCGACACCGTCTTGCAGGTCCTCAAGTTCGGGTGTTCCCATCTGGCGGTAGATCGCGGTGCGCCAGTCGCGACCGTAGCCGCGCGAGGCTCGGTAGTCCATGTCGAGCACCGTGTAACCGGCGCGGGTGAGCAGGGTGTGGAACATGAACTCGCGGAAGTAGCCGGACCAGCCCTGGTGCGAGTTTTGTAGGTAGCCGGCGCCGTGGACAAAGACCACCGCCGGCTGGCCCATCGGCTCTCTCATCGCACCCTGGGGCCGGTAGATTCGCGAGTAGATCGGCCGCTCGACGTGCGAGGAGGGGAGGGCGCGGATCTCCGGCTCCACCCAGTCGATGGCCAAGAATTCGGCACTGACGGTGGCGGTCAAGGGCACCGCCTCGGCCCCTGGCTCGTTGACTTGCAGGAAGAGTTCCGGCGGCCGCGTGGTCGAGGAATGGGTGAGCAGCAGGTGGCGCCCATCGGGGGAGAGCACCGAAGTGGTGCGACCGCCCAGGGTCGTCATCTTCTCCATCTCGCCGCCGCTCGTCGCCACTCGGTAGGTGTCGTAGATGCCGGGATGGTCGGGGTTAGCGTCGAAGTAGAACCAAAAACCATCGCGGCTCAGGGTGACGTTGTCGACCAGGAACGCGCCGCCCGTTAACCGGCGGGTGGTATCGAACCGAGGTTCGCCCAGGTAGAGCTGCGAGTAGCCGCTCTCTTCCGACAAGTACCACAGTTGCTCGCCGTCGGGCAGCCAGCCCATGCTGTTGAAACTCCAGTTGATCCACGCCTCGTCGTGCAATCGATCAAGCGGCCGCAAGGCCGGCTCGGAACCGGAGGTGTCAACGTTGACGGTGGCGATCCAGCGGTCCTTGTGGTCGACGGAGAAGGCCATCACCGCGACCTGGGAGCCGCTTTGTGACCATTCGATCGAGTCGAAGGTGACCGGCCGGGGATCCACCTCTTCGGCCTCGGCATCCGACTCACCGTCCTTCGTAGCCGATGTCACGTCGCCGGCTTCCGCCGGTACCTCTTCGGTTGCCATCGCTTCGCTGCCGTCTTGGTCCGCCAGCTCGTCTCCTTCGCCCGCCTCGAGCCCTTCCTCACCCTCGGCGGTGGCCTCCTCCATGGGGGTCGGCGCCTCTTCAAACGGTAACTCCTCCTCTTCGATCCCGTCCTCGGCGCTGCCCTTCTCCCGCCGGGCCTCGGCGGCGGCGCGCAACTCGGCCAGCGGATCGTCGCCGATCCCCGGCAACGGCCGGGTCGACAACTCATGAATCTCGTGGTTCACCAGGTCGAGCAAGATCAGTCGCTCCCCGGCCCCTTCGCCGGTGCCAACCTTGGGGCGCACATCGACCACTTCCACGTAGCCGCTCTCGGTAACCCAGGAAGCCATCTTGTCCTCGCGGCCCCGGTCCTCCTCTTCCTTACCCAAGACGACGACCATGAAACGGCCGTTGGGCGAGAGGGAGGTCCCGTGGATCTCGACCTTGTCCCCGAGATAGAACGGCGGCGCGATCCGGGTGGGATCGACTTTGCGTTGCAGCATCTCGCGCGCTCGCGCCGCGTCGCTCTTCTCCTTCTCGGTGCGGATGAAGTCGAGTAGACGCGGCTGCTGATCGCGCACGTAGTTGGGTTTCTTCTCTTTGTCGTCCGGGTCCTCTTCAGTGATCAGCTCCGCCACCTGCTCTTCGAGGCCGCCCTCCAGGTCGCGCACGTAGACCGCCTGCCCCCGCTGGAATGAGATGCGCCGGCCGTCTGCCATGAACCCCGGTTGGCGTTCGCGCGCCGCCGTACGAGTTAGCTGGCGGACCTCTCCGTTGGGAAGCTGTTTGACGTACAGATCTCCCTCGCGGGTGTAGACCTTGCGCGTTTGGTCCAGGTTCAATACACCGCCGGAGCGGTCGGCGCTTCCCATCCGTTCATCCGCCACCGTGCGCAACACCTGGCCACGCAGATCGATCTGCACCAGGTCGCGATGCTCTTCGCCCGGCCGCTTCCGCAAGTAGTAGATCGACTTGCCGTCATCCGCCCAATAGGCGTCCTCGGGAGGATTACCGATCCAGTCGGGATGGGCCATGATCCGCTCTAGGGTGACCTCACCGGAGAGCGTTGGCAGGGCCATCGCTGGCGCCTCGCTAGCGATGGCTTCGACCGTAGGCGGCGGGGTAGGCGGCGGCGTTTGTCCTTCCATCCCCACTTCGCCCACCGACTGGCCAACGAGGTTTGGCGGCGCCAGCAGTAGCCACAGAGAGAGGATTGGGATCCAACGCAAGACGGACAGCCATCGGTAACAACGCATCGAGAAGGTCCTCAAGAAAGTAGTGCGGCCTGGAAGTAGCCAGATTATCCGCCGCCAGCCTCCACAAGACAACCGACGGCCGTAGTAGATAGGGCCAGAGACGGTGTACTCTCTACCACCGATCCCTCAATTCGCTGAGCGAAAGAGTGGCGGACCCAGGCAAGAATCATCGCTCATTGGTCACAGGAGGTTCTCGTCATGCCCCGATTTCGGTCCGTTTTCAGCCTGGCTCTAGTGGCTTTTGCGCTCGCGCTCGCACCCCTCGCCGCCGCCCGCGCCGACGAGGAAGCGGCCACCTACGGGGTCGATCTCCTCGGCCGAGTCGAATTGCCCAACAGCGGTACTCCCGAAGCACAGAAGGCCTTCTTGAGCGGCCTCGCCGCCTTGCACAGTTTTTGGTATGACGAAGCGGCCGACCTCTTTCGCGAAGCGCGGACACTCGACCCCACGTTCGCGCTGGCCTACTGGGGCGAGGCGCTGACCTACAACCATCCGCTGTGGAGCCAGTTCGACGGCGAAGGTGGCCGCGCCGCCCTCGCTCGCTTGGCCGCCACCGCCCAAGAGCGCGCCGCGGAGGCTGGAACCGAGCTGGAACGCGACTACCTGACAACCGCCGAAGTTCTCTACGATCCGACCCACGAAGACAAGGCGGCGCGCGACCGCGCCTACTCCGCCGCCTGGCAGCGTCTGCACGAGAAGTACCCCCAGGACCTCGAAGCCAAGTCCTTCTACGCCCTCTCCTTGCAAGGGCTACCGCGCAGCGGCGACTCCCGCCACCACATGCGCTCCGCCGCCTTGATGGAAGAGGTCTTCGCGATCAATCCCCTCCATCCCGGCGCCGCCCATTACCTGATTCATGCCTACGACGATCCCGTGCACGCCCCGCTAGGGCTGCGCGCCGCCGAGGTCTACGCCAAGATCGCGCCGGCCGCCAACCACGCGCTGCACATGCCCTCGCACATCTTCGTCCAACTCGGCATGTGGGAGCGCGTCGCGGTCTCCAACATTGCCGCCTACGAGGCTTCCGTCGCCTGGGTCGAGCGCCGCGGCCACCCGCTCCACAAGCGCGACTTCCATAGCCTTCTTTGGTTGCAGTATGCCCACCTCCAGCAAGGCCGTTTCGACAAAGCCGCCGAGTGCATCGACATTATTCGTCCGGTCGCTCTCAAGACCGACGATCAGCGAACCCGCTCCGCCTATCGCGCCATGCTCGCTCGCCAGGCGGTGGAGACCGGAAGGCCGCTGCGCGAAGTCCCAGAGCTAGACAACAACGCCGCCAGCGACACGCTCACCGCTTTTGCAGTGGGCTACAGCGCCGCTCAAAACGGCGAGACGCGCACCGCCAAGAAGGCGCTCACCGACTTGAAAGCACTGGGGAAGAACAAGGCGCACCATACCGACAGCCAGATTCTGCTCCACCTGCTGAGCGCGGTCACCGCCGCCGCCAACGGCGAGAGCGAAGCGGCGCTCGCGGCGGCTCGCCAGGCGATCGAAGTCGAACTGACCCACCTTCCTCCCTCCGGGCCGCCCGGAAACTTCAAGCCGGCCCACGAGCTCCACGGCGAGTTGCTCCTTGCCGCCGGTCGCGTCGAAGAGGCGGCCGAGCAGTTTCATCGATCCCTCCTGCGCACCCCGAAACGGACCGCCTCCCTCCTCGGCGCCGCCCGCGCGGCTCACCAGCTAGGCCACGACGCATCGGCAAGGAAGTTCTACGAGCAACTGCGCGACAACTTGCGCCAGGCCGACGCCGGCAATGCCGCCCTGGCGGAGGCGCGGGATTTCTTGAAGTAGGTGGCACACAGGCTACTCCGGCATCACCCAGCCGTGGCCACTAGGACTCTCGGGACGATCGAGCCTGGCGAGCATCTCGCCCGCCGGGCCAATCAGCCACTCCTGACGGGTACCCGGTAGGAAGGCCAAACAATCTTCGAGCGCGGCCCGTGCTTTGGCCTTGCGGCCGATGGTCGCCAGGGTCACTCCCTGCAAGAAGAGGGCAGAACCGCGCAGACCCCGATTCTTGGCCGCATCGCAGAAGAGGAGCGCCGTTTCGATCTCCACCAGGCAGGGTTCGACCCGCGCCTCTTGCCAGAA
>QIHU01000548.1 GCA_003231035.1 Acidobacteriota bacterium | reverse complement strand
TTCGAGAACTTGGTGGTCACCGAGGCGCTCAAACATCGCTTTCACCATGGCAAACGCAACAACCTCTCCTTCTACCGCGATTCCGCGGGCCACGAGGTCGACCTTCTCTATGGCCTGGCCCACCGGCTCGCGGCGATTGAGATCAAGGCCGGTGAGACCCTCTCCAACCAGTTCTTCCGTAGCTTCGACCGGCTCCGCGCAGTCCTCGGCGAAGCGGTCGCGGCCGAGATTCTGATCTACGGCGGTGAAGGTGGTTTCGAGCGGAAGGCCACGCGGGTCGCCGACCCAGCTGGGCTGGTCGGGGTGCTCACCGAATTGGACGCGGAGGGTCGGTTGGTCAGTAGCGACCGCCGCTAGCTCGGCCCAAGCCGCCTCGGCTTACTCTTGGCTCTGACAACCGTTCACGGTCTCTATCGAAACCGTGGCCCGTGCTCCGTGAGGTTGGCGCGGGGTCAGGGTCAGGCGGCGACGGTATTCAAGATGCTCGCCGTGGAGATCTCGCGCCCTTCGATCGGCAGCGCTAGGAATGCTCTTAGTACCAGGAAAAGTAGACCGGCCAGGAGGATCACGAACCCGTGGGTGAGTACCCCGCGAAGCCAGTGGCGTCGATCGAAAGGAAAGCGGCGTACGAAAGCGAGCAGTAGAGGTGTCAGCCCGATGAGCGGCGCCCAAAAAGGCAGTTGCCGCCCGATCGCCACCAGCCAGCCAATGGGCTGTCCCTCTCCCAGCTGCCCGCGCGCCACCTCCTGGGCGGCGGCGAGGAGCACCGGAAAGATCCAGGCGATCGACAACAGAAACCAAGGGTTGCGGCCCCATTTTCGACCGGTCGACCCCGGTTGGCTGGCTGACGCAGCGGTACTCATGACGAGGGCGAGTGTACGAGATCCCGCCGCTTCCAGCTCTGCACTGCTGGCCGGCTGCCCTCCGCGAACTACCGGCTTAGCGCTTGTCGGTTCCGTTTCACAACAAGAGCGGGCCGTCTCGGCGGCAGAAAAACGACGGCGACGGCGGATACTCTTCTTCATGGGTGACTCCCCCTGATTCCGTATCTTGGAACCTCTGGGGGTCACGTTTCAACTGGAGCAGAACAGGGGCAACCGCGGACTCTCGCGACTCCTTCCAGGGTAGGGCGTGAAGACCCGCCGCCATGAGGCGACGTAGTGGGCTCACGCACCCGTGGTGGAAGGAGAGTCTTGACTGTGAAGTTGCATAGGATCGCCCGGTCCCTGATTTGTGTACTTCTTCTGGCGGTGGTTGCGCTGCCGCTTGCCGGTGCCACGGCCGCAGCCGCGCCTGTGAAGCCGGCGGGCGATCCGGAGCCCGATCCCAGCCTCTATTTCTATTCCGGTACCGATGGGCACACGCGGGTTCCGCTCTCGGTCTATCCAGACCTGCTGGCGGTCAAGTTTTCCCCGGAGGTCCCCCCGGAAACGGCGCGACGGATACTCAAGCGGGTCAAGGGTGTAGACCTCGGCGCGGTGGACCGCCTCGCCCCGGGGGCCAACAACTTCTACTGGGTGCCGATGGCGGCCGGCAGTACGGTCAGTACCGCGAAGCAGACGGCCGCCACTCTCCTGCGCGCGACTCAGGTGGTGAGCGCCTTCCCCGGCTTCGCGCTCGCCAAACGGCACGTCTATGGCCTGACCAACGAACTCATCGTCGCCTTCCAGCCGACGCAGACGCCGCAGGCTGTTGCCGCTATCTTGGCCAGCAACAATTTGAAGGTGGTCGACGAACTGGACACCGCGCTCTACACCTACGTGCTCAAGGTGAAGAAAAGTTCATCCTTCACCGCGCAGACGATGGCCAACCATCTGATCCAGACCTACGGTCCGAGTGTGATCGACTACGCTCATCCGAACTTCGTTTCCCCGAAGAAGGCGCTGGTGATTCCCAACGACCCTCTGTTCAACAAGCAGTGGCACTTGCACGCCACCGGGATCTCACCGCAGTTCATGGTCAAACCGGATGCCGACATCGACGCGCCCGAGGCCTGGGACAGTTCAACCGGCAACCCCGGCATCGTGATCGCTGTGGTCGACACGGGCATCGACCTTCAGCATCCCGACCTCGACTTGGTAGCCGGCACCGACGTGGCTGGTGGCAGCGGCAGTCCGGGCTACCAGTACCCCTCGATCGAGAAGCACTCGACCGCGGTTTCCGGTATGGCCGCGGCACTGGGCAACAATGGCCTCGGCGTTTCCGGTGTCTGCCAGAGCTGCAAGGTGATGCCGATCCGCTTCCTGGCGCCCGGCGCGACGCTGGCCGACGAGGCGCAGGCTTTCAACTTCGCCCGCATTCACGGTGCCCACATCATCAACAACTCGTGGGGCCCAGTGGACAATATTCAGCCCGTGCTGCCCGCGTCGACGCAGACGGCACTGCGGAAGTGCATCAACGAGGGGCGTGGCGGGCTGGGCATGCCAATCTTCTTCGCCTCCGGTAACTCGGGGGGGCCGGTGCCGCAGAACGGCTACGTGAACAGCCCGTTGACGATGGCGGTGGGTGCCTCGACGAACCAAGACAAGATCGCGAGCTACAGCAGCCGAAGCGCCAATCTTGATTTCGTGGCCCCGTCTGGAGACGGCACTGCCAGCGGTGGAGTGTGGACGACCGACATCACCGGTCTGCTCGGCTACGCGGTCTCCGGTGACTACACCGGTGGGCTGGCCGGCACCTCCTTCTCGAGCCCGCAGGCGGCGGGACTGGCGGCGCTGATCCTGGACGTCAATCCGGCTCTCACCTGGGACCAGGTGCGCGACGTCATGCGCGACACGGCCGACATGATCGACCCGTCACACTCCAGTTGGAGCGGCGGTTTCTCGACCTACTTCGGCCACGGCAAGCTAAATGCCGAGGCGGCGCTCGTGGCGGCCGCCAACACCATGCCGCCCGACCCGGACTCGATCACCAAGAATTTCGATTGGCCCAACGGCAGCGCGGTCAACGTGCTGCCCGGGGCCACTACCTTTTCGCCGCTACAGATTCCCGACACCGGCACCATCAACTCCGTAAAGGTCAACCTGAGCGTCAACCATCCCGATCCGAGTGACCTGCGCTTGAAGGTCAAGCACCCGGACGGTACCAAGGTTACGCTGTGGGACGAGCTGCCGGGGCCGGTTCCTAGCACCATTGATGTGACGGCCTTCGACGGCAAGTCGCTCGCGGGCGGTTGGACTTTTGAGGCCCACGCCAAGTCGGGCGGTGCCGCTGGAACGATCGTCAACCTTTCGATGACCATCAACTACACACCTCCGCCCCCACCCTTGCCGACTTACGGCAACGGCTATCCACCGCAGGTGATCCCGGACGGCGCCGTGGCTGGCCTGACCCAGGGTACCTGGATCACTGATTCGGGGCTGATTCAATCGGCCACGCTCAACCTGTCGATCACCCACCCGGATGTTGGTGATCTGCGGGTGACGGCGGTGGCGCCGGACGGCCAGCAAACGACTGTCCACAACCAGAACCTGCCGGGCACCGCCAACCTGAACGGCAGTTTCCCGCTCACCAGCTTTGCGGGCAAGAACCTTCATGGCTCTTGGCAGGTGATCGTGCAAGACCTGGTCGCCGGCACCGTCGGCACGCTCCAGGACTGGACGCTGACCATCGACTACACCCCGGACGGCTGCGCGCCCTTCGGTCAATGGGATTCGGTCGACGTGCCCAAGTCGGTGCCCGACAACAACCCGGCAGGGGTAGCCTCCGACGTGACCGTCAACATGGTCGGCACGGTCAACAACAGCACCGGTGTTTACGTCGATCTCTCCCACTCGAACGTCGGGGGCGACAAGATCTCTCTGATCCTCGTCCATCCCGACGACGAGGAAGAAGTGTTGTGCGGTCAGATCTTTCCCGGCTTCTTCCTGACCTGCCCGTACAGTGGCAGTGGGATCAACGCTCTGTTTATCCGAAGCGGTGCACTGGGCAAACCGATGGACGGTACCTGGCAGCTCAAGGTGGTCGATGGGCAGGCCGGCGGTGGTAGCGCCACCCTCAACGACTGGCGGCTCGACCTGAGTTACCTACCGTCTGGATGTGGCAGCGTGCAGAGCTATTCCTTCGCTTCGACCGACGTGCCGCAATCGATACCCGATCAGGACTTCACCGGCGTGCGGTCGGACCTGGAGGTCGATGGCGCTTCGATGGTCGGTGTGGTGGCGGATGTCAACGTGACGGTTGACATCGCGCACGGCGCGATTGGCGATCTGCGGCTTTACCTGATCTCACCGCAAGGGGTCTACGGTCTGTTGCACAACCAGACGGGTGGCTTCACCGCCGATCTGGTAACCACCTACGACACGCTCACCCAGCCGGCGCACCCACTGAGCATCTTCAAGGCCAAGAACCCCGATGGCACTTGGCAGCTCTGGGCGGTCGACGAAGGGACCGGCGGCACCGGAACGATCCTCGGCTGGTCGCTGGAGATCACCACCGTCACTCCGTGAGGTTTGGTTCTTGCTATCTCGATGGCG
>QIHU01000459.1 GCA_003231035.1 Acidobacteriota bacterium | reverse complement strand
ACCCGGTTCTGGCGTTCCCGTGACCTCTTTCCAGGGACCGCGCGCAACGAGTTTCGGGAGCGCTGGGAAGCGCGGCTGGCCTTGGCCAAAGATCTCTTTGGCGAGCTTTCGGGAGATCGGGCGCGGATGCTTCTGTACAACGGTGAGGCGGACCAGACCGTACGGATGTTCTGTGCCGAACTCCTCCGTCCGCTGGAGATCTGGCAGTACTCTCGAACGGAGTTGATTCGCGGTCCCTTCACTCTGGTCTTCTACTCGCGCGGCGGTAGCCGGGGACCCTATCGTCTGTGGTATCCCAGTCAGGGCCTTCAGCCATTGCTGCTCAACGCGGCCTTCTTGCAAGAGGGCGGAGCCATCGCCAGCCAGAACGCCGCCCGCCTGGAGCAGTTGATGGGCGAACGCTGCGCGCGCAGTGAGCAGATTTTGTCCGGTCTCGCGGGCGCCGCTGATTGGGGACGGGTGGAGGAGTCGACGGCGGTGGTTCCTGATCCCGGCGAGGAATGGTTGCGCACCTTCCTGGCCCGTTCGACCGACCTTCCCGAAGGAGCCGAGACCTTCGATGCCCAGCTGTCGCTCAGCTACCCCGGCCGTCACCAGAGCAGGACCGTCCTCCAGGGCCTGCTGACCGTGGCAGCCCAGCCGTTGCCGGCGAGCGAATCTGGGGAGCGCGGTTTTGTTCTGGATGGAGAAATCTTGCGTCAGGGCGAACTCTTCGAACAGTTTCGCTACCGCTTCCCCGCTCGCCAAGAGCAGGCGGTGGACGGCCACCTGCCGCTGGTTTTTCAGCGCAACCTACGCCCTGGAACCTACCGACTGATCGTTAAGCTGGAAGAGCTCGATTCGGGCCGGGTGAGCCGCGTGGAGCAGGAGATCGACGTGCCCAGCATGCGGACTCTCTCCTCGGTGCGTTCCCATGGCAGGGCCCAGGCCAGTACCCATCCAGAGGGGCCGGCGGCCGGCGAGGTTTCGGCCGCCGAAGCGACTCGACGGTTGGGTGAGGCGAATTCGGCGTTACAAGATCGCGACTACTCGATCGAGATTTTCGCGCCTCCCGCGCGCTTGCTCATCGGGAGGGTGCGGTTCCAGGCGGTGGCGCGCGGCGAGGGAATCGCCAAGGTGCGCTTCTACCTCGACGGCAAGCCGGTCCTGGCCAAGACCCGTCCGCCCTACAGCGTGGAGCTGGACCTTGGCCGCTCACCGCGGCTGCACACCCTGCGCGCTTCGGCGCTCGACGCTTCCGGGCAGGTGGTGGCGGAGGATGAGGTGGCGATCAACGCCGGCCCTCACCGCTTTGGGGTGCGCCTCGTCGAACCGCGCTCGGGAGCGCAGTATGTCGAGAGTCTGCGCGCTCAGGTGGCGGTGGAGCTGCCCGAGGGCGAGCGCCTCGACCGGCTGGAGATCTACTTCAACGACGTGCTGATGGGCACCCTGTACCAGCCACCCTACGTGCAAGCCATCCTTCTGCCGAGCACCGCCGGTAGCGTCGACTACGTGCGCGCGGTGGCCTATCTGGCCAACGGAAGCCATAGCGAAGACACGGTGATCGTCAACTCACCGCGGGCCGGAGCGGAGGTCGATGTCCACATGGTCGAACTCTTCACCACCGCCGTTGACCGTCGCGGCCGGCCGGTGGAAGGGTTGACCCGGGAGGACTTCACCGTCTTCGAGGAGGGAGTCGAGCAAGAGGTACGGCGCTTCGAGCTGGTGGAGGATCTACCGATCTACGCGGGTCTCCTGCTGGACACCTCGCAATCGATGGCTGAGGAGATCGAGGAAGTAGGGCGTGGCGCGCTCGCGTTCTTCAACACCGTTCTGCGGCCCCAGGATCGTGCCGCGGTGATCACCTTCAATGACGAGCCCTCCCTGGTGGTGCGCTTCACCAGCGATCGTCACATCCTAGCCGGCGGAGTGGCGGGATTGATCGCCGAAGGGGAGACGGCGCTGTACGACAGTTTGATCTATTCCCTCTACTACTTCAGCGGGATTCGCGGCAAGCGGACCTTGATCCTGCTTTCGGATGGTGAAGACGTGGAGAGCCGCTACCGGTATCAGGACGTGGTCGAGTACGCGCGCCGCTCCGGGGTGACTCTGTACACCGTGGGTTTCAAACTCAGCAGTCGGCAGAATGACGTGCGGCTCAAACTGAGCCGTTTGGCCAGCGAAACGGGAGGCCGAGCCTTCTTCGTCAACCAGGCGAGCGAGCTGGAGCGGATCTACAAACTGATCGAAAACGAACTGCGAACGCAGTATTTGCTGGCCTATCAGTCGAAGGCGGGGGAGCCCGGAGACGCTAAGCGAAAGAACTCCAAGCGGGGCAAGGGTAAGGACCGGGACGAAGCGTTCCGCCGCGTGGAGGTCAAAGTGAACAGGCCGGGAGTGGAAGCGAAGACGATCCGCGGCTACTATCCCTGATCTATGAACAACCTACCAAGGCTGATTCTGGCCTCGGGCTCACCGCGCCGCCGAGATGTGCTCCATAGTCTAGGACTCTCCTTCCGAGTGCGGCCGGCGGACCTGGATGAGAGCCCTTTGCCCGGCGAGGATCCAGCCACCTACGTCGAGCGCTTGGCCGGTGAAAAGGCGCGCGCGAGGGTGGAGGCTGGGGAGGCGGTGCTGGCCGCCGATACGATCGTGGTGCTCGATGGAGAGATTCTGGGCAAGCCCCAAGATGGCCCGGACGCCAGGAGAATGCTCGCTACGATGCAGGGGCGTTGGCACACGGTCTTGACCGGTGTCGCCCTCCGCTTGCCTAGTGGAGAGGAAGCGGTAACGGTGGAGTCCACCCAGGTGCGCATCGCCGACCTTTCCGAGCGAGAAATCGCCGCCTACGTGGCCACGGGAGAACCCTTGGACAAGGCGGGCAGCTATGGCATCCAAGGGCGTGGAGCGCTCCTCGTCGAAGAGATCGACGGCAACTACGGCACCGTGGTCGGCCTACCCCTGCCGGCCACGGCTCGGCTCTTTCGCCGGCTAGGTCTGGAACTGACCGACTTCGCCACCGAGCCTCGTTGATGGCCGCGCCCGACCCCGCGGAGGCCAAGGCGGCGACCGCCCCGACGGTGATCTTGGTGCGACCGCAGGCGGATGGCAACGTTGGCGCGGTGGCCCGCGCCATGGCCAATATGGGGCTCGATCGGCTGCTTCTGGTGGAGCCGGCGGTGGCCTTGGGCAAGCCGGCGCGCGCCATGGCGGTCAAGGCGGGCTATATCCTCGATGCGGCCCAGCGCGTGGCTTCGTTGGTCGAGGCCCTGGCCCCTTTTAGACGGGTGGTGGGGACGACATCCGGCCGCAGCCGCAGCGCGGCCCAGCCGGTGGTCACTGCGCGACAACTAGCGCGGCAGTGGAGCCAGCAGCCGGACGAGGGGGGGCTGTGGGCACAGACGGCGTTGGTCTTCGGCCCGGAAGCGAGCGGACTCAATAACGATGAACTGGCCCTGTGCAGTTGCCTGGTGACCATTCCGTGCGCCCTGCGTCAACCGACCCTCAATCTCAGTCAGGCCGTTCTGCTGGTGGCCTACGAACTCTACCTGAGCGGTGGCGAGAATCACCCGGCGGCGCAGGGAGCGCGGATGGCCGAAACCCTGCAAGTCGAAGGTCTCTTTGGCCAAGCACAAGAGGTCTTACGGCAAGTGGGGTTTGCCCGAGACGACAGCTTCGAAACGGTGTTGCGTGACTTGCGCCGCCTGGCGGCGCGCAGCGGCTTGAGCGAACACGAGGTCGCGATCCTGCGTGGAATCTGCCGACGCAGCCTCCATGCTCTGAACCACCGTTCTTGAGAACGGGCGCCTAGCCTCCCTCGCTAGCGAGCCCGAACGGGCGAGGGGGGCGCCGAGCCCCCCTTAAAGATGACAAGTGCGGCGCAACACCGCGACGAGTCGACTTCCGAGAGTCTCCTTCTCGGCCACCGCTCTAGGATGCGCGCTGTTGTCGCGGCGCGCTTCGTCCTTGGCGCTTTTGGCGAAATCCTCTGACAAGGTGTTGAAGCGGCGCCATCTGCGGGTCTGCCAGTAGGCTCGACACTTCGCTTGCAGGACCGGGCCGACTCGCCGGCCGAAGTCGCCAAGGCCGTCCGCCTTGTAGAGCGTTTCCACCACCGCCTCGCGCAACAAGCCCTCGGCGTCGAGTTCCGGGATGTGGTACCGCAGGAGGATCAGCCGCAATTCTTCTTCTACATCCAGGGGCAAAGAAGCCAAAGAACGGCTGTCATGCGCTTCGAGATCGCTCAGAGGAAGGGGCATGGGTCTCGCTTCAAGTTGGTGACTCTCTACTCAGTATAGTACCCCGGCCCGCGAAAGCGTGACGCGGTGGCAAGATCAATTCGTACCGAGGTGAGCCGTCGCGGCTGGTGATAGACTCGCCCCTTCATGAACAGCTCTTCCAGCCCCTGTGTCGGGGTTTTCGCCAGTCTTGCAGTGGCCCCGGACACCGGGATCGTTTGGGCTACGCGTAGCGCTGGCGCCCTCGTGCGGTTGGGGCAGGAGTCCTCACCGTGAGTTCTTCGAATACACC
>QIHU01000089.1 GCA_003231035.1 Acidobacteriota bacterium | reverse complement strand
GTTGATCGCCGGTTTCGAGGCGTGGGCAGGGCGCAAGGGAATCAAGGGGGCCACCTTCCCTGGCCTTCCCTTTCTCATGTTGCACAGCCTCTCGCACTTGCTGATCACCGCCGTCGCCCTCGAATGCGGCTACTCGGCCAGCGCCATCCGCGAGCGGGTCTACGCGGGGGAATCCGGCTACGGAATCCTCCTCTACACCGGCGTGGCTGGATCCGAAGGGACGCTCGGTGGTTTGGTGACGGTGGGGCGAGAGATCGAGAACCACCTGTTGCGCGCTCTGGAACTGGGCCGGCTTTGCTCCAACGACCCGATCTGCGCCCAGCACAACCCGGCCAACCCGCAGGAGGAGAGATTCCTCCACGGCGCCGCCTGCCACGGCTGCCTGCTGATCGCCGAGACGAGCTGCGAGCAGCGCAACGAGTACCTCGATCGAGCGCTGGTGGTGGCCACCGTGGCTACGACCGGAGCGAACTCGGATACCGCCTTCTTCGACGGATCGGCCGGCTGAATGTCGCCCTGGCGCCACCTGGGCCGGCCGGCGATGCTCGGGTTGGCCGCGGCTCTCGAGGGCGGGCGGCTGGCGCCGCCCTTTCGCCCCAACCAACTGCGCGGCCACGCCCCGGACGAGCTGGCGGCGAGCGTGGCCGAGGAGCTGTGCACGCTGGCCGCGCTGACCATGACGCCCCAAGCCATCGCCTACATGCTTCGCCAACTGGCTGCGGAACGGGCCACCGCGCAGACCATCGCCGACCGGGTAGAGCTGGTCTGGTCGGGTACCGAAGCGGTCGCCGGTGGCAGCCGAGACACGGCGGTCGTCGTCCAAGAACTCTTTCGCCAAGCGCGCCACAGCGTCCTCATCGCGAGCTATGCCCTCGACACTGGCAGCAAGGCAAAGGTGCTCTTCGGCCCCCTCGCGAAAAGAATGGACGCCGAGCCTGACCTCAACGTGCGCCTCTTCGTCAACGTTCAACGGCCCTATCGCAACGAAACCGCCGAGGCGATCCTACTGCGCGGGTTCGCCGACACCTTCCGCCAGCAGATCTGGCCCGGCCAACGCCTCCCCGAGGTATTCCACGATCCCCGCTCCCTGGAGATCGACAACCACCAGCGAGCCTGCCTCCACGCCAAGTGCATCGTCATCGACGAAACCCGCGCCCTCCTCACCTCCGCCAACTTCACCGAAGCCGCCCACCAACGCAACATCGAAGCCGGCACCCTGATCACCGACACCCACCTCGCCCGCGCCCTCAAAGGCCAATTTGACACTTTGGTGGACCACGGGATGCTCCGGCGGGTGCCGGGGTTGTAGAGGGCTGGGGGAACCGGACGAGGAGGGTGGTTCAACAAACGAAGTGCCACTTTGGCGAGCAGAAGTTCTACTGCTGAATCGCCGCCTTCTTGATGACTTTACAACCATCTTTTGCAATGTAGGAAATGCTGCCACGACTGTTGCAGTAACGATCTATGATTTGTTTGCACCATGCCACGTCATCCGTGGCGCAGCCGGCAACGCCTTGATGAGTTATTTTGATGGTAGGTCTGAGTTCGATGCAGGTGTATTTGCAGTTCGTTTGTCCGTTTGGCGCTGACCCCTGCAAAGTCACAGACAGAGGCGGTGAAACCTGAAGGGCGGATAGGGAGGAGGAGATAGAGACCGAGCCACCTGCGGCCGCGCTGACGCCCCAGGATACGACCATCGCTAGAGCGAGGACAGCGACCGTACAGAAAATTGGAGAACGGTGGTTGCGGAGTACAGAGTGCATAGGACTTTCCTTTCAAAGATGGGCGGGTTCTCCGCGTGGAGGCGACACGGACCTTACCCGGTGAAGTGGTTGAGGCTGCCTCCGTTTCATCGAACCATCAATGGGTTCTGAGCCTCTACCCACTAACGCCGGAAATACCCTAAGAACTTGTCAAAGTAATGTGTCGCGCTCAGCTACCCTGTGTAGTGGAATGTCGAAAGGACAGGAGAATTGCATGCAGCCTTCGTTCGAGCTGACGAGGAGTACGTTCAGGCGCCAGTTCGAGTTTTTTTGCCGGGCCATCGCGGAAGATCCTGAATCCAACGGTGAAGAGTTCCGAGATTTCCGGTCGGGCCTGGCGTGGCGCCGCGAAGGCTACAAGGAGAATCTGCACCGCGAGGCGAACCTGCGGCTTGGCGCCAAGCACTGGGCTGAGGAAGAGGTGGGGTCAGGCAAGATCCTAGACCAGGTTGAGCAGGCGATCGAGATCGATGGTGATGAAGATCATCGCAACAACCTGGTGCATTGGGCTCCTCGGTATGGGATAGCGGCTCGATCTCATTCGAGACTCTTGGAAGCCAGGGAGGATCCAGCGCAACTCCGAGTGGCGGAGGCACTCTTGTACCGTTTCTACCGAGGTGGAGATCCTACGGAAGAGGTATTCGCCGCTTTGGTGGAGCTGTGCGGCAAGCGCTACGACTTGGTGGCCTACCTCTTCTTCATTCGCGACCGGTCCCGCTTCATGCCGATCTCACCGGAGAGATTCGAGAAGGCGTTCGATCTATTGCAGATCCCTCAGCGCCTCTCTGGGCAATGTAGCTGGGAGAGCTACCAGGGGTTTCTTGAGCGGTTGGGAAAGGTCAAAGACCGGCTAAAGGAGGTTGGAGTCCCAGGCGTACACCTGATCGACGCTCATTCGTTCTGCTGGATGCTGGCGGGCTTTGACGACCCCGAGCAGCAAGTCGTCGGAGTTGGGGCGTTCATCCGGTGGGTTCCCGAGGCCGGTGTATTCCCGGCCCAGAGTGAGGCAGTGGCGGACGAAGGTGGTTCGATCGACTTCGAACAGATCCACCGCGACCAGCAGCGAATCGGTACGCTCGCCGAATTGGTGGTCCTAGTTGCGGAGCGCAAAAGGTTGGTGGCGGCGGGAAGAGTTGACCTCGCCGAGAGAGTGCAAGACGTCAGTCACCGAGTGGGGCTCGGCTATGACATTGCCTCGTTCACCACGACTGGAGAGCTGAAACCAATCGAGGTCAAGGCGGTGGTTCGGCGAGAAGGGGCTCTCAGATTCTTCCTCTCCGAAAACCAGCGACACCTCTGCGGTGAACTAGAGAACTACACCTTTGCCCTGGTCCTCGCCCCGGCATCGCCTAACCCGAAGATCTTGGAGTTCAAAGGCACTCAACTCCCGCCCGATGCTCTTCAAGCTATCGAATACGAAGCACGTCTCCGGTACGACGAAGTTTGATGCCCACGAGCACCTACCGCTTGCACGGCAACCTTGCCGACCGATATTGGACCCAGCGTTCGGTCACCCAAACGGTCGCAATAGCCCTGTTGCACGGCGTTTCATCCCGCCCTCATGTTTCACCCAATCCCGTCAAGTTGCAGTCCAACTTGACCCAAATAGGACCCAAATCGCCCTCATGGCCCAATCAGCCCTCAACCACAAATCCACTAAACCATTGGAAACAATGAAGTTAACTGGAGACGACGAGCGGATTTGAACCGCTGACCTGCTGATTACCAACTATGTGGTCAGAGCCGTCGAGAGGTGCTGCGGGTGCGAAGTCGCCGTCGGTGACGAGCACCTGCTTTACTTCTTCTTCTCTCGGAGCCCGCAGTCAGGCTCAGCAAGGCCATCGCCTGGCGGATCCCGTAGTGTGCCCAGAGTCGGCCGGCAAGTCGTTGCCTTGCCAGCACGCTGGCCTGGTGGCAGTGCTTCGCTCGGTCTGGGCCGTCCCAGAGGCAGGGTTGGAGCTGGACCCTTCTCAGCTCCAGGGGCGTAGCGGATTTCCGGCCTGGGCATCCGTCGAAGCGGAGACGCGGGCCGGCAGCGAGCAGCTCGCCGCCGGCACCGGTCGCCCTGGCGGGCGTCCTTCAGTGAGAAGCCTCGAGGTCTACGGGGTCACTGGACGGCTTCGCAAAGGACGCTCTTGAACTGGTTTCCAGCCGACGCCGAGCATCCAGTGTTGTTGCACGTGACGCTGCAGCTCGAAGATCCCGTGCAGGAGGCCCAGCAGCAGTCCGAAGAGCAGCTAGCGTCCTCGAAGAGGGGGGCAGGCTTGGGGTGCTCGTCGTTGAGCCAACTTGTGACCGCTAGCCTCGGCTCCTTCGCAGACTCTTCTACGGCCGCTGCGGCGCCCATTGCACTCACAGCAACCAGGGACCCGCACAACGCCACAAATGCCAAAAGTCCGACCATCTTTCTGCGCATAGATACCTCCTAGATAGTGGCACGATGGAAGCTCGCGCCAGCTGTTTTGGCAATCTTCCTGCGAAAATGCACAGGAAAATCGCTTCCTTATTGCAAACATCTATTTGCAACTGGCAGTCTACAGCCAATGGCCATACTTGTCTACCGGTGACCCATGGTGAGACGGGTCCACGCCAGGCGAGACTGCCTCCAGGTGTTGTGGCCGCCGAGCCGGCCGAGGGGGGCTGGAGTCGAGCCGGGCTCTTCCCACCGCGCGGGCGAGGTGCCTGGCAGTGCGTCACGAAAGGAGGATTGCAATGGACTGAGTTAGTTCTATGACCTCCTGGGTCTCGAAGGCCAGCGGGTGCGAGTCC
>QIHU01000068.1 GCA_003231035.1 Acidobacteriota bacterium | reverse complement strand
GTCTATGGTTGGAACAGTCCCGATTCAGACGAGTTCCGCTACATGATCAAACACCCCGGCCCCTCGCCCGATTTCTCGGCATGGTGCATTCGGCGCAAGATCAAGTGGCTGGGCATCGACTGCGTCGCCATGGAGCACCCGATGAACACGATCCAGCGGATCATGCATCCCAAGACTTTCGAGGAGGCTAACCGCAAACTGATCGAGCAATATGGCGCGGACTGGGACGAGGTTTTCCCCCTCGACCAGTACTACCAGGACATGCACCTGAATCTCTTCCCGAAGGGAATCGTGCACGCCGAAAACCTCGGCAACGAGATCGCCAAGGCTGAGAACGGTCGCTACTATGTGGCCGCTTTCGTGCAGCGAGGCATGGAGCTGGCGAGCTGCTGGGGGCGGTTCGTGCTCTTTCGGGAGGGCTAACAAACAGTCCGTGGCCCGTTTCTTCGCCGCTCCTGGTACGCTTTCAGCCGACCGCGGTATTTCTGAAGCCAGTCGACCGGTCCGAGTGCCGCGGGTTTTTTGATGAGTTGTTGACGGTGTTCGGTGCGGGGGAGCCACCATCCACGAGAGAAGGAGTGCCTAGTGTGCCTACGCCGTTTCGTCTTTGTCCTCAGCATTTGCCTTGTTCTAGGTCTCGCACCCGGCCTCAGTGCCCAGCCGGTTGTGGTTTCGCCCAGCGATCTCGCCGATTGGTTGATCGGTCCATTTGGCACTGCGCCGGCGGTGGATTTCGTCGACGGTCCAGCGACTCCGCCGTTGGGCGCGGGAAGCTATGAGACTGAGATTCAAGTGGCTGCTTCGAAGATCATTCTGGGGCGCAACGGTTACCATGATCTGCCACTTACCGACCTGACCGCGTTGTCGTACTGGACTTACATCGATCCGACGGCGACCAACGTCAACAACTGGTACTTGAACCTCTACCTCGATGCCGACGGCGACGGAGCCTACGAAACTCGGCTCGACTACGTTCCCCCTCCTGCTCAAGTGATGCAGGGTGGTTGGCAGTTTTGGGACGCTTTCGCCGGAGTTTGGCTGGTCAGCACGGGGGGGAGTTCGACGCTCGCGGACTTCCTCACCGCAAACCCCAACGCGCGCATCAACGCCTTCGACAATCCGCTGGCGCTAGCCTTGCGCTGGAACATGGGCGACACGGCCGCCTCTTACGTTGGGTTTGTCGGCAACCTGGACGGTGTGCGAATCGCGGCCAATGGCGTGGGCGACACCACCTGGGACTTTGAGCGAGTCGCCCCGCCGAGCGGCGCGCCGGAGATCCCCACCCTGTCATCTCTAGCGCTGGCGCTCCTGGTGCTCGTGCTGGGTCTTGCCGGATTGGTGGGGCTGAGGCGGCGAACGCATCGCGGGGCTGGCCGGTCGGCCTGAGTGTTTCGGGCCAGACAGGGGCAGCAGGGCAAAGTGCAGTGCACGTCGTAGAGTGTTTACAGTACAGATCACGGATCATCCCGAGGAGGGTGCCATGGCAAAGAATATCGTCGTCTTTTCGGATGGGACCGGACAGGAAGGGGGGGCGGGCAGCAACACCAACGTCTACAAGCTGTTCGGCATGATCGAGGATCGCACGTCGAGACAGCGGGCCTTCTACGACCGCGGGCTGGGTACGGGCTTCAGAAAGGTCAGCGGCAATGTAGGCGGTAAGGGAATCTCCAAGAACATCAAGGAATGCTACGAGTTCATCTTCGATCAGTTCGAGGCGGGGGACCGAATCTATCTCTTCGGTTTCAGCCGGGGTGCGGCCACCGTTCGGTCCTTGTCGAGTTTCATTCACTATTTCGGGATCTTGCCCAAATCGCGCCCTGAACTCATCGAGCAAGCCTACGATATCTACAAGATCTCGCGGGAGAAGAAACGGAAGAAGAAAGCCGAAGAGTTCGTGCGCCTCAATCGCACGATCTGGACCCGCATCTGCTTCGTGGGATGCTACGACACGGTGGCAGCTCTGGGATTGCCCTTCAAAACCGCCAGCGTCCTACTGGATGGTATTCCCGGTTTTCGCCACAAGTTTCACAACTTCCGTCTCAGTGAGAGCATCGAGAACGCTTACCATGCCCTGGCCATCGATGACGAGCGAGCCAGCTTTCACCCGGTGCTGTGGGAGCCGGAAGTAGCGGCGCATCAGAAGGTAAGGCAGGTCTGGTTCTCTGGCATGCACACGGATGTAGGCGGTGGTTACGCGGAACAGGGCTTGTCTGACATTCCCTTGGTTTGGCTGACCCAGCAGGCCGTGGAGCACGGATTACGCATCTACCCGCGCCACAATGTAAAAATTGCGGAAGACGCGGACGCCATGATGCACAACTCTCGGGGCGAAGGAGTCAAGAAATTCTTCCGCCGCAAGGTGCGCTTTTGGGACACCGAGCGGGCAGACAAGCCGGTTATTCACCAGAGCGTGCTAGATCGAAACCTGAACCCACAGAATCAGGCCGACCCACCCTATCGGCCCTGGATTCTGGAACATGATCACGAGGTGGAACCCTGGGTGCGCCTCTCTGAGTTGGACTGGGGCGGGGCGCGGGAGACTTGAGTGCGCTGCCGGTGGTGTTCCAGATATAGGTGAAGGTTGACCCTTGCGGTGAAGCTTCACAGATACCGCCGTTGAGGGTGGTGTTCTCACAGAAGAGGGAGGCTCTAAGCGAGGCTTGCGCGTTTGTTGTGCGGCGGCGGAGTGGACCGAGGATTGGGACGCTCGAATCGAGTGGACGCGGAGGGAACCTGAGTTCATCGAGGTGCTGTCCGCATGGTTTGAGGATAGCGAGCGCCTTGGAGTTCTGGTGACGGCTCTCGCTTGGTCCAAGTCGCTCGATGAAACGAGCGAGTACCGGATCGACGAGGTGCCTTGATCCTGGGTAGGGCGTTCTAGCTGGGTGATTCAACCGCCCCGATTGACATACCGAGTCTATTTCCTTACGACTTGTAAGGAGCGCGTTTCACGAGGAGGACAAGATGCCAGTAGCGACTCTAACCAGCAAGGGTCAAGTGACCATCCCCCGGGCCCTGCGCGAGCGGCTTCACCTCGAGGCTGGAGACAAGCTCGGCTTTTCGATCGATGAGGCTGGGCGGATGATCGTTGAGAGGACCGTAGGAGATCACCGGGAGTTTCGCGGGCTGTTGTTTCGAGAAGGACAAGAACCTGTCTCGGTCGAGGCGATGGATGAGGCCGTTCGGCGAGCGGTAGCCAGGAAGCTTTGATCGGTCTCGATACCAACGTCCTGATCCGCTACCTGACCCTCGAGTTCGCGAGGTCTCAGCCATCCAGGGTTCGGCGCCGAGGAGACCGCTATTGGGCTGTGCCCCAAGATTTGGGTCGCACCGTGGAGCGAGCCCGCCACCTCTCTCGAAGCTGGCGACGATTCGTCGGTCGGCACGAACTCATCTACACGGGCACGCCGAGTGGTCGAAGACACTTGGCGGTGGCCAAGCAAGCGGCAATCCTGAGCTACTTCGAGTTCAACGTGGAGATCCACACGCGGTGGGGGTAGCCACTGCGTGTATTACTAGATGAGGGAACCGTTTTCGGTTCAGCCCGCTGGCTCCGCGACACCTACGAAGATCACGATCCCGTCTCCTCCCGGATTTCCCCGGATGACATCGATCGCGGCAGACGGTTTCCAGTTGTTGCATGCCCAGAGGTTTCCCGCGCGGTCGATCTGAGTGGCGGTCAGGCGCATCAGTGGATCGTGGGAATGAAGGGGGATTTCTTGCCCTGTTTCGGTATCTGGATTGCCATAGAGCGGCAAGCCGTTGGCCAAGGTGACTTCGTCGCCTCCCGTCGGTAGGGTCATCAGGTTGGCGGTTTTCTCGTCTCCGTCACGGACCACGGTGACGCCGAAGGGGCCGATATCCTTGGAGGCTGGCGCCTCGAAGGCCATCTCGCGAGCGAAGTTGGCCACGAACATCGTGCCTTGGGGGTCGAATGTAATGCCCCAGGGGCCATAAATTTCGGTACTGAGTTCACCTAGATAGTTCAGATCCTGGTCTAGCTTGATCACCCGGCTCGACTTGACCCCAACTACGTAGACCTCTCCGCTAGGGGCGACCGTAATCTGCCTCAGGGTCTCATTGCCTTTGTCGCTGACCCAACTCGCCAGGGCGCACAGCTCGCCGTTTTCGATACGGAATTTGTAGACCGACGACGCGACGGCTGGCAAGTCCCGGGTCGTGTCACCACCGTAGCCACTGTTGCTGACGTAGCCATTGCCCTCGGCGTCAAAGGCGACATCGAAGGTTAAGTGATATGGGCTGTCGAACGGATAGATCAGGGCGCGTTGTGGATCTCCATCCAGGTAGACAACGATGGCGCTGTTCTCGCCTTCGAAGTTGTATCTACTAGCCGTGGGAGGCATTGGATCTTGCGTCCCCCAAGAAGACATCCACAGGTTTCCACTGGGATCGCAAGCGAGTCCTTGCACGCGCGACAAGCCCTCTGTATAGCCGTTGCTTGTGCTCAGCACTTCGCCTTCATGGGAGAAGACCGAGATACTCCCGGTTTCGGGGTTCCACTCGGTCGGTCCCCATC
>QIHU01000279.1 GCA_003231035.1 Acidobacteriota bacterium | reverse complement strand
AGCCAAATCCAGCAGATCACCATCGCCGGGTTGCCGCTCCTGGACTACTAGCCCGAGGGTTCCAAGGCATCGAGTTCGCGGCGCACCCGCGCCGCTTCCTCGCTACGCCCCAAGGAGTTCAAGCAGGATTCGATCACCTTGAGGACTCCGGGATGCCAGGGATGGGAAGCCGGAAGGGCGACCAGCGCCTCACGCGCCCGAGCGAGGCCCTCCGAGTGGCGCACATCGCCCCCAGGTTCGGGTGACTCTCCCCCAGCCTCGCCCGGGCGATCCGGATCGCTTCGAGGTAGTTGGCCTCCGCCTGGACCGCCGCTTCGCCACCACGCCGCCGTTGCAGCGAGGCCAGGTTGTACAGCGCCACGGCGACGTTGGGGTGATCCTCGCCCAAAGAGGCCCGGGTGATGGAGATCGCCTGCTCGAAGAGCTCCTCGCCACGCTCGAAGTCCCGATTCCAGCTGGCCAGATCGGCCAAGTTGTTAAGCAGCACCGCAACCCGAGGGTGGCGCGGCCCAAAATGGGTGCGGGTGATCTCCAGAGCCTCTTCAAAGAGCGCCCGAGCCGCCGTTCGATCTTTGCGCCGGACTTCCAAACGGGCCAGATTGGTCAGCGATTCAGCGGTGTCGGGGTGATCTCGGCCGACTAGCGTAACCAAGGTCTCCAACGCCTCGCGGTGAAGCGCTTCGGCTTCATCTAGCTTTCCTCGGTCGAGTTGCAGGTCGCCGAAGTTGCTCAGGGTCGAGGCGAGTTCGGGATGCGGCCCAGCGTGAACTTGACGCAGGATCGCAATCGCCTCTTCGAACCTCTCTTGCGCTTCTGAGTAACGGCCCTGCCGATGGAGCAAGCCGCCCAGATTGTGCAAGGTGGTGGCGAGTTGTGGATGGGCTGTGTCGAAAAGCTTCCGCTGCATCGTCTCGGCGCGCAGGAGTAGCGCTTCAGCTTCCTCAAAGTCGCGCCGTTCCACCAGAAGAGCGAGATTGTTCATGGTCATCGCCGCTTCCGGGTGCAGTCCCGCGAAGCGCTCGTCGTAGAGTTCGAGCGCTTCGCGAAACATCTCTTCGGGCCCCGCCCCTTCGTCCGTAACTTGCTGGAGCTTGCTCAGCAGGGTGGCGTAACGGTCGAGTACGGTGGCGGTCAAGAACGGGTCGTCGATGCGGCGCGAGGTCTCCAATGCCTGTTGATAGTGGCGGCGAGCAGCGGGAAAATCTCCAGCCCGGTCATGGATCCGAGCCAAGAACCGCAAACTCCTCGCCACGGCGACCCCATCGTCTCCATGGAGACTACGAAAAAGGCGCAGGGCCTCTAGATTCAACCTCTCGGCCTCCCCGTAGTCACCGCGCAGAGTATGCAACTCGGCCAGCTGTTGCAGGCCGCGGGCAGCGTTGGGCGACTCGGTACCCTGAGTTTCTCGGTGAAGATCCAGCGCGCTTTCCAGCAAAGGTTGCGCCTCGTCATAGAGGGCGAGATTCTTGTACGACTCGCCCATCGTCGCCTGAAAGTCCGCCAAGACCTTGGGCTGGTCGGCAAGGTCCGCGGCGATCTGGCTCGAACCGCGATCCAGCAGCTCACGGGCGGTGACCGATTCGCCCCTGGCGCGGGTCGGATCGGGCAGGGCGAAGAGTTCGGTCAACACGCTCGACACCGCCTCGGCCCGATTTCGCTCTTCGACAATTCGCACCCGCTGCACCAGAAGCAAGAGTAGGACGCCCACGAGGGCCGCCAAGGCGATCAGCGCAGCCGAGACACTGGCCCGATGGCGGCGCACGAACTTGCCTGTGCGGTAACCCAAAGTATCGGGGCGCGCCACCACCGGTTTGTCGTCCAGGAAACGGCCGATGTCGCGCGAGAGTTCCGCCGCCGAGTTGTAGCGCCGTCGCGGATCCTTGCGCAGCGCCATCAATACGATGTTGTCGAGGTCGCCGGCCAAGCGACGGCGCAAGAGTCGTGCATCGCCGTCGCGCACCTCGGCCACCGTGGCCGGGGTCAGGGTTCGGGCCGTGCCTCCCGTGGTCTGGACTTGGCGCTCGCCCAAGATCACCGTCGAAGGCTTGCCGGGCTCCTGCGTCAGCACCGCCCGCGAGACCTCGGCGGGCGTTGTGGTGGTGAGTCGGTAGGGCGGATGGCCGGTGAGCAACTCAAAGAGGACCACCCCCAACGAATAGACATCGCTGGCGGTGGTGATCGCCTCCCCCTTTACTTGTTCGGGGCTGGCATAGAAAGGGGTCATCGGCACACTGCCTGGAGCCGTGACCACCACCGTCTGTTCAAAGCTCGCGGGGCTCAGAACTTTGGCGATACCAAAGTCCAGTAGCTTGGGTTCGCCCGCGGTGGTGACCAGAATGTTGTTCGGTTTCAGGTCTCGATGGACCACCAGATTCTGGTGGGCGAAGTGAACCGCGCCACAAATCTTCTGAAACAGCCGCAAGCGCTCGGTCGTCGCCAGTTTCTCCGCGTCGCAGTAACGGTCGACCGGCGTGGCATCGACGTAATCCATGACCAAGTAAGGCCGGCCCGATTCCGTGGTCCCTCCGTCCACCAAGCGGGCGATATTGGGGTGATCGAGGTTGGCCAAGATCTGCCGCTCGCCGCGAAACCGGGCGACGAGTTCCTCGCTGTCGAAACCCACTTTGAGCAGTTTGATCGCCACCTGCTTGCTGTAGGTGTCGTCGTCGCGTATCGCCAGGTAGACAACTCCCATCCCCCCTTTGCCCAGCCGGCGCAACACTCGGTAGGCACCGATCGTTTCCGGTTCCTCAAAGGCGAGCGAGCGCGGCGAGAGTTCCGCCACGGGCCGATCGATAAAGGTCCCCGCGCTGTCGTGGGATTGGAGGAGCGACTCGACCTCGGAGCGCAGCTCCAAATCGTCACCACAGCTCTGCTCCACCCAGTCCATCCGCGCCGAGCCAGAAAGCTCAAGGGCGGCGGCGAAGACCTCCCGAATGCGGCCCCAGCGCTGTGGCGTCATCGATTCCATCTATCTGCAATAGTACTGTGCCCAGCGAACTTCGCGGTATCGGCGAAATTTGTTGACAGAGCTCCGGCGGTCCTTGCGCCTGGTGAGGTAACGGAAGGGAGGGGCGATCGGTGCTCAGAACACTGAAAAGGAGCCACAATGCATTTTTCGAGATCTCTGCCTGAACCGAGGCTCAAGCAGACTCGAACGACCATTCTCGGCCTGATCCTGGCGGCGCTCGCCACCAGTGCGGCCGCCCAGCCGGCCCAGGACAAGTTTTTCGAAGTCGGACTTCACCAACAGACAGTGGTTTTCCCGGCAAAGACTCTGACCGTCGGTAGCAGTCTAGCCAGCCCTCCGCTGACCACTTCAGCCACCGCGGAACCGATTGTGGTCCAGCAACCCTTGCATGGAACGCTGGTGTGGGATGACGATGACCTCATCTATACGCCAGCAGCCGACTTCTGGTCGCTCGGGCTGGACAGTTTTACCTACTCACTGATTTCGTCCGAAGAAGCACCCAGCTCGGCTACGGTCTTTCTGGTCGCCACGCGCCATGGCGAGCTGACGGGAACCGAAACCTTCGAGAACGCCTCTATCGGCCCCTGTTGGATGACCTTTGGCGACCTCACCATCGGCCCGGACGGGGCCATTTCGGGCAGCCGCGGAGCGCAGGTCGGTGACCTCAGCGGAGGCTTCGCCCAGTGCCAGCTGCCGAATGATACGAACTCCATCCCCCAGATCAAGGGCAACGGCCAACAGGGCGGCGGGGGCGGCATGACGATTCGGCCGCCCCTCGACGGCGACACCACCGGTCCTCCTCCCATGAACGCTCCGAGCGCCTCCCCCATCATCGCCCCCATCTTTTCCGGCCGTGAATTCGCCAGTGGCACTAGCACGGTCGACATCGAATTGAAGAGTGAGGACGACGAATCGAGTGTCCGCGCCGTGGCCCACGACACCGTGGGCATCGACCACTTCACCCCTTGGTATTCACTGAAGGGAGAAGCAAGCCAGCTAGGGATCGATTGGTGGCCATCGAGCTTGGGCGCGGAAGGGGGACTGATTCTCTGGGTCGACGGGCTCAACGCCGGGAGGTTGGATGGTCTCACCGACTTCTCCCAAGAAGTGTGGTGGCTCACCTACGGACTCGCCGCCGAGTCCACCAGCTTCGCCGAGGCTTTCGAGATCGACGATCTGGAAGTCTGGCAAGGGGTCTTGAGTCTTAGCCAACAGCAGGTGCACCTCGCCGATGGCTTCGAGCAAGGCTTCGCGACGGGCTGGCAGGGATCGCGCGACAGCAATCTTTCCCTGACCCAAACCGCCGCCATTTCGGGCTATCAAGGGTTGCAGGTCGACCTGCTCAACCATTCTGGCGCGGTCGTGACCGATCTCTCGCCGACCGACGAAGACCACTACAACATCCGTTTCAAGTACAACGCGGACAACCTCACGACCGTCTCCAGCGGTGGCCTCGTCTTGCTATCGGCCGCAGGCGGACCTACGGCTTCGCCGCTGTATACCTTGCAGCTAAGAAGTACCACCAAAGGAGAGCTGTTGTTCGCTACCGTCTGGTTGGACGCCGGCTCAACGCTGGCTTCCAACACCGTTGGCCCCTTGCCAGTGGGCCCCGGTACGCACACCGTCGAGGTCCAGTGGCGAGCCTCCTCCGGCCCCCTGGCACTCAATGGCCTGCTGCGGATCTGGATTGACGGTCAGTCCGCTGGCGAGCTAACGGGACTCGACAACGACACCCTGGGGCTCGACAGCGTGTATTTCGGTGCCGTCGATGTGGACCAAGGTTTCGTGGGGGAGATATTCCTCGACGA
>QIHU01000367.1 GCA_003231035.1 Acidobacteriota bacterium | reverse complement strand
TGAGCGGCCGCGCCCAGGCGGAGGCGGTCCTCGCGGCTTTCCGGCAGGCGAGCGGGCTGCCCTCTAGCGAAAAACCGGTGCGGGCGATCATCCTCACCCACCACCACTCCGACCATGTTTCGGGCGGCGGGGTCTTCGTCGAAAGCGCCGGAGGCAGCGCGGTCCCGGTCTACGCCCATGCCACCACTTCGCTGGAGATCGACCGGGTGGTCAATGTCCTTTCAGACGCCCTCTACCTGCGTAGCATGCGGATGTTCGGCCAGTTTCTGCCCGCCGCCAGCATGGTCAACGCCGGTATAGGGCCAGCGCTCGATTACGACCCCAGCGACCTGGCGCTGGCCCGCCCCACCCATCTCGTCGAGGAACGGCTAGAGATCCAAGTCGCCGGCCTCGATTTGACCTTGGTCCACGCCCCCGGCGAGACCTCGGACCAGCTCTTCGTCTGGCTTCCCAAGAGCAAGACGCTGCTAGCCGGCGACAACATCTACCGCGCCTTCCCCAATCTCTACACCATCCGTGGCAGCGCCTACCGCGATGTGCGGCGCTGGGTCGCCAGCCTCGACGCCATGCGCGACCTGGGCGCCGAGGTCCTGGTGCCTAGCCACACCACGGCGGTGGTCGGCAAGGAGGCGGTCGCCGAGGTGCTCACCGCCTACCGCGACGCGATCCAGTTCGTCCACGATCAAACGGTGCGCGGCATCAACCGGGGGGCGAGCGCCGAGGAGCTGGCCGGGGAGATCCAGCTGCCGCCGCACCTCGCCGACCACCCGTGGCTGGCCGAAACCTACGGCACGGTTGCCTGGTCGGTGCGCGCCATTTTCAGCGGCTATCTCGGTTGGTTCGACGGCCGCGGCGCCCACCTCGAACCCTTGAGCGCCAGCGAGCGGGCCGGGCGGCTCGCCACCGCCTTCGAAGCGGGCCTACCCTTGGCTGCGCAAGCTCAAGCCGCCTTGGCGAGCGGCGATGCGCGCTGGGCGGCCGAACTGGCCGGCCACTGGCTGCGCCTCGAACCCAAGTCTGACCCAGCCCGCGAGACCTTGGCCGCCGCTCTCGAAGAGCAGGGCCGCCACCACCCGAGCGCCAACGGTCGCCACTACCTGCTAAGCCAGGCGGCGGAGGTGCGCGGCACCTTGACCATCCCTCCCACGCCGCGCACCGAGGTGAGCGACGCCTTTGTCGACAGCCTGGCGATCGGCCCCTTCATGGAAGCGTTGCCGGTGCGGCTCAAAGCCGAAAAGGCGCTCGAGCGCAACCTCGTGGTCGCCTTCCACTTCCCCGATGTCGACCGGCACTTCACCGTCCACCTGCGCCACGGCGTCGCCGAGGTCCGCCCGCGAAGCCCCGAGAACGGCCCCTCACCCGATGCCGATTTGACGATCACCGTCGACGCCAAGATCTGGAAGCGCATCGCCTTCGGCAAGCGGAGCCCGCTGGCCGCCGTGACCAGCGGCGAGCTCAAGACCGAGGGCGGATTGTTTGCCGTGATCGGGTTTCTCAACCTTTTTGAGCGCTAGCATTCTGGCCGGTCAAGTTCGCCAACCGCTGCTGAATCACCAAGTCGTCATTCATGGGCTGCGTGCCGTCCAAGAAGCTTTGCGCGGCGAAGGCGACCCCCGGCTTGACCACCGCCAAAGAGGCGATCGCGCTCGGTGATTGCGGCTTGCTAGCGGGGCTGTTGCGCAGCGCCAACGCTCCTTCGAGCAGCAGCAGGGTGCCCAGCGGCCGCAAGGCCGAGCCGAGGACGGCGTCGCGCAGATCCTTGTTGAAGGCCTTGGTGATCGTGGCGCCGAACTTCTGAAGCGCCTCCACCGACTGCTTGGGCGTCTTGGTGCTGCTGGCCAACGCCTTGGACCACTGCGCCTGCGCCGCCTTGGCGGCGTTGACCAAACGCGACTCCGCCAGCAGTAGATTGTCGAAGAAGGGGCGCCCCGCGCCCTTTGCGCCGACGATCACGCTGGCCAAGTTCTTCGCGATCCGCGGATCGTACTTCTTGGCCACCGCGGTTCGGCCGTGGCGCAGGAGCCGACTTTGAAGCTGCCCCAACCTCGCGGCCAGCCGGCGCTGGGTTTCGCCGGACTGCAACACCGCGTCCAGCACCTTCGGGTCGAGGTAGTCCCAGTAGATCTTGGCGCCCTGCTCCTTGAGTTGTCCCTTGACGATCTTCAGAAAGCTGTGCGGCGGCAGAACCGTGTAGAGGAGCACCGCCTGTTGGTTGGGGCTACTAGGCCCCAGCTTGGAGATATCGGCAAAGTAGTAGAGGGCGATCATCGCCTTCAACCGGTGCTGGAGCGCCTTGGACATCCGCCGGTAGTCGGCGCTGGCGAAGCCACTTTGGAACCAGGCGCTCACCTGCTGGCCGGTCAACGCCACTTCCAGCGCGAAGAGGGTGAAGCCGAGGTTGCCGGTTCCGGGCTGGGTTGGGTCGAGCGCCTTGTCCAGATCGACCAGCCAGTCGTCGAAGCTGTCCGATATCTTGCCGTTGCCCACCCCCTCCAGCTGGCCGCCGAAGTAGGCTTGCAGGTAGGGTCCAATCTCCCCTTCGAGTTCTTTGCGCACCGTTTTCTCACTCGCCCGGCGCAGCGAGTACGAGCTCGAATAGCTCTCCCCCGAGGCTCGGTGATCCCGCACCCCGGCCATCAGCCCGCGCGGCAAACTGGCGGTCAACCCCAGGCTCGACGAGCGGGCGAAGTTGGCCCGCGCCGCGGCCTGGCGCACCGAGTCTTCGGCCTCCAAGGTGTAGAGCAACAGCCGCCCCGCCGAGTCGTCTTCCACCTGTACCGAGGCCGAGGCGGTGTTCTTCCAGTCGCTGGTCTTGCTGAGCCACGGCAAGCTGATCTCAAGGTGGCTCTGGCGCACGGTGTTGTGGCTGAGCACTGCTTGGTTGAGCTTCACCGCCGCCGAGGGTTGGGTGAGCAGGGCGTTGAAATCGCCGCTCAGCGCGTCGGCGAGCAACTCCGAAGCGGCCACCGCCTTGCTTCCCTGGAAGTTGAACTCCACATCGAAGAGGGCGCTGCCCGCCGAGGTCGCTTGATAGGTGGTCGCCAGGGAAAACTGGTAGCTCTTGTTGAGTGCCGCCAGCGTCTTGCCGTAAATTTCCTGGCTCTTGGCGCGCAGGCTCTTGATACCGCCCTTGATCTCTCCCAGCGCCTTGCCGGTCACCGTGTCGGCGCCGATGAACTTGGCCAACCGCGCCGCCAGCCAGTTGTCGAGCTGGGCGGGATCGGCGGCTTGGGCCGCCGCCTCGATCTTGTCGATTCCCAGCCGCTGGGTGAGTTCTTGCTGGAACCGGGTGAGCAGGGTGAGCGGGCGGCCCGGATCGATCAATGCCGCGGTCTTCGCCGCCACCGCCTTGAGCTGATCGAGCGGGCCGGAGAGTAAGGTCAACAACTTTCCCTCGGCCACCGAGAGGAGCCAACCGCCGGACGGGGTCGAGAAGAACTCCACCCCAGACAGATTGCCCTCGATCAGTTGGCGCACTTCGTCGTCGGGCGAGGTCGCGATCCGCTGGGCGAGGGCGTGTAGCTTCTGAAGCTCCTGGAGCTTGCCTTCGCCCACCGCCTTCCACAGTTGCGCCGCCACTCGCTGTGGCAGGGCGTTCCACTGCTGGATCAACGACAACAGCTCCCCTTTCGCCTTGGCGAACTCGGCCACCGGGTCGACCCCGGTCACCTCCTGGATGAAGGTGTTGAGGTACTGAGTACCGAGGGTGGCGAGTTCTTGGGGTAGCTGATTCGGGTCGGTCCACTTCTCAAGCGCGTCGAGATCGCCGATCACCTGCGAAGCGTCGAGCCCCAGCACCGCCGAGAGGAAGCTCTCGAAGGTGGCCGGAGCGAAGCCGGAGGTGTCGCCGGTCACCGTGGCACCGGCGTTGAGGGCGAAGTTCCATCCTTTCTTCTCGAGCTTGTAGATCCGCAGCCTGAGCACCGGGTCGCTCGACTCGCGCCCCAGCACCACGGCGTAGCTCCCCGAGAAGTGAGCCCCCACCTTGGCCGAGAGGCCGAGGGCGAGCTTGAGGCCGATGTCGCCGGCCAAATCGCCCAGCTTCGTCTGCCGTACCCAGCTCATGTCGTAGCCGTATTCGGCGTCGAGAGAGAGCTTCAAGCTGCCGTCCACCACCGCCAACAGCCAGGTGCCCGGCGCCAGCTCCGTGGCCTTGCGCACCCGCTTGGGCAAGCGCCAGGAGGCGAGCGCTTTGGCCACCGCGGTGCGCGCTCCGGTGCTCTTGGCTGAGCGTTGAATCAAGGCGAAGAGGCCGCCGGTTTCGCCGTCGATGCCGAAGCTCGCTCCGATGCCGCCACCGAGTTCCGCCGGCCGCGCCGAGAGTTTGCCGCTGCCCCCGAAGTCGTAGTGCCAAGAGAGCAAAAGGTAATTGACCGCCGAGTCGGCCGGCAAAGTGAAGCCATCTTTGAGCTCCGAGCCGGCGGCGGTCGCCGCCAACCTTCCCGCCAAAGCCGCCACCAGCGCCTTGGGATCGGGATAGACCGCCAAACCCCGGCCTCGGCGGTGAAACTGACATTGCCCTGCCCCGGCAGCCCCTTGAGCACCACCGGCTTTCCCCCCTGGCCTGCCAAAGAGACCTCCCCCAGATCGATCTGGCGATCGGGAAACGGAGCGTTCTCGGCCAGCGCCACCACTACATCCAACTCGCCGGGCCCCTCGGCGGTCACCGTGGCGCTGCTGTTGGCGCCGAGAAATTCCTTGTTGACAAACGGCTTCGCCGCGGTCCCGAACGGAATCGAAGTCAAGCTCATGGGGCGTCTCCTCAAGTTGGCCAGGGTGGAGAGGGAGGAACAGATCGTAGTATTCCACTCCCTGCGAGTCGTGACCCCCGGGGGGAATTCATCACACCGGACCTCCCGGGCCAGTGAGGCCGGCAACCCCTGGTATTCTGCTCGCAAACATAGGGAGGTCAAGGCCGCGATGGTGGAACTGAGTGTCACCCAACTCTTGCACAACTGGCACGAGGGCGACGAGGAGGCGTTCGAGGACCTGGTGCCGATCGTCTACCACGAGCTGCACCGGTTGGCGCGCCACTACATGCGTGGCGAACGGGCCCGCCATGAGCTGCAAACCACGGCGCTGATTCACGAGGCCTACCTGCGGCTGGTGGATGCCGAGCTGGGCTGGCAGAGCCGCCAGCACTTCTTCGCTGTCGCCGCCGGAGTGATGCGCCGGGTGCTCGCCGACTACGCTCGCCGCCACAACGCCGCCAAGCGCGGTGGTGGTAAGGAGGCATTGTCTCTGGACGACCACGACGTAGCGGCGCAGCCCGACTGGTACCTGGTGGCGCTCGACGATGCGCTCAAGGACCTCGAAGAGTTCGACCGGAACAAGTCACAGATCATCGAGCTGCGCTATTTCGGCGGCCTGTCGATCGACGATACGGCGGCAACGCTCGGCCTTTCGCGGTCGGTGGTCGACCGCGAGCTGAAGATGGCCAAGGCGTGGCTGCACCAGCAGATTCGCCGCTAGCGGCGGAGATCGAGAGAGATGGAAGCAAAGCGCTGGCACAAGCTGCAGGAGCTCTTTCACGGCGCCCTGGAGCGCCAGGGCAGCGAGCGCGACGCCTTCCTGGAAGAGTCTTGCGACGGCGACCTGACCCTGCGCGATCAAGCCTCGGCCTTGGTGGAAGCTTCCGAAGAAGCCGATACGGCGATCAAAGGGGCTATCCGCGGCACCCTGGAGCTGAGCACTCCGGGCCTCACGGACGAAACCGACGGCGGCGAGCGGCGCATCGGCCCGTATCGTCTACTCAGCGTTCTCGGCCACGGCGGTCAGTCGACGGTCTACCTGGCGGAGCGAGCGGACGAGCAATTCCGCATGCGGGTGGCGCTCAAACTGCTGCGCCGGGGTATGGAGAGCAGAGATCTCCTGCGCCGCCTACGCCAGGAGCGCCAAATCCTGGCCAGCCTCGACCACCCCAACATCGCCCGCCTCTTCGACGGTGGCAGTACCGACGAGGGGCTGCCTTACTTCGTCATGGAACACATCGACGGCGAGCCGATCGACCGCTACTGCGACCGGCTGAGTCTCTCCGTGAAGCAGCGTCTGGGACTCTTTCGCCAGGTCTGCGCCGCCGTTCACTACGCCCACCAGAATCTCGTCGTCCACCGCGACCTCAAGCCGTCGAACATCCTAGTGACCACCGATGGAGTGCCCAAGCTCCTCGACTTTGGGATTGCCAAGTTGCTGCGCCCGGTCGAGGGTGAAGAGGCTCTGGCGGTCACCGCTGCGCAGGCGCGCATGCTCACTCCAGCCTACGCCAGTCCAGAGCAATTGCGTGGCCAGACGCTGACCACGGCGACCGACGTCTACTCGCTAGGGGTCCTCCTCCACCGCCTGCTCACCGGCCGCCTGCTACCCGCCGACCAGCCGCGCGAACTGGAGCGCATCGTCTGCGAGGTTGAGCCGGAAAAGCCCAGCCTCGGCGACTCGCCGCCAAGGCTGCGCCGGCAGCTGGCCGGCGATCTCGACAACATCGTGCTCAAGGCGCTGCGCAAAGAACCGGAACGACGCTACAACTCGGTGGCGCAGCTAGGCGAAGAGCTGCGGCTTCACCTCGAAGGGCTACCGGTCGCCGCCCGGCCGGCGACCCTGGGCTACCGAGTGGCCAAGTTCGTCCGCCGCCACCGGGCCGCGGTCGCCGCCACCGCCGCGGTCCTGCTCATCCTTGCCGCAATGGCCACCTTCTACACCGTCCAGCTACGTCGCGAGCGCGATCAAGCCCACGCCGCCCGCGCCCAAGCCGACCGTTCACGGTTGCGCGCCGAGCAAGTTTCGGACTTCTTGCGCGACCTGCTGGAAAACGCCGACCCCGGCCGCTCGCGCGGCGCTGACATCAAGGTGCGCGAGGTTCTGGAGCAGGGTGCCTCGCGGATCGACAAGCTCTCCACACAGCCGCAGCTCCAGGCCTCCCTGATGGGGGTCATCGGCAACGTGTACCAGAGTCTCGACGAGCTGGAGGGTGCCCGTCCCTTGCTGGAAGGAGCGCTCGCCATCACCAGTCGGCTCCACGGCGAAGAGAGTCGAGCGGCGGCCGCCGCCAAGATCCAACTCGAGGAGCTCTACTTCGATCTCGAGGAGTACGACACCGCCGAAGAGCTGGTCGAGCAAGCACTAGCGATCCAGCTACGAGCCCTGGGCGAGAACCACGAGGAGACCGCGTTGAGCTTGGCCAACCTGGGTACCGTGCGCTACGTGCGGGGCGACCTCGCCGGAGCCGAGAAGCGGCTGCGCCAAGCGCTCGCCATCTGGCGAACCCTCGGCCGCGAGGACCGCGAGACGGCGACCTGTCTGCACAACCTGGCCGTGGTCCTCCACGACCAGGGGCAGCTCTCAGAGGCGGAAGCAGCCTACGCCGCCGCCTTCGACCTCAAACGGCGACTGTTCGGCGAGGTCCACCCGGACGTCGTCGTCCTGCTCCTCAATATGGGGACCCTGGACCTCGATCGCGGCGACTACCTGCGGGCGGCCGAACGGTTCGGCAAAGCGGTCGCGATGCGCCGCCAGCTTTTCGGTATGACGGACCCGCTCGGACTCAGCATCGCGGTCGAACAGGCCCGAGCCCTGTGGCATGGCGGCGAGCAGCAACGGGCTCGGGAGGTCATCGAGGAGACCCTGAAAAGAGCTCGCAGCCAGCCCATCGACGAAGAGCTGCTCGCCAACCTGATGCAATCCTCCAACGAGTTCATAGAGAGCTTGTTGCCGACCGGTCTCGCCAGACTGTAGCTGAGGGTCGCCATGGTGGGTTCCACACAGCTAGCCTGCGCACTGACCTTCAGCATCGCGAGATCGCCATTAAAGCCCGCGTAGCTCCACGCGTCACCCCAGGCGGTGACCTCGCCAGAACCGCTGACGACATAGTCGGCTACCGCCGGCAGGCGGACCTGAAGCAGGCTCGCGGACTTGGCGAGGGAAGTCAGATCGTCCTGATGACTGTCCGCCAAGCTCGCCCTTGCCGCGACGTGGAGCGCAAGATCGAACAAGACGAAATTTTTGACCGTGACACTCGCCTGCTGATAGACGGCGGCACTGGCCGCGCCCGGGCCGCTCGGGCTGTCGGCGGTCGCCTCCACTTCGCTGGCGTAGTCGGCCTGAAAATCGCCCATGGCTTGGC
>QIHU01000023.1 GCA_003231035.1 Acidobacteriota bacterium | reverse complement strand
CTACGGCGCGCGGAAGATGAGAACTGCATCCTGGCGCACTCCACCCACCTCGGCCACGAGGCAGCGAGCTGTACCCTGCCGATCGGCCCCGAGAGCCTGCACAGCCAGCGAGGTCACACTCTCCAGGCCGGCGAATACCTGCTCAAAGTTCTCGCCGACCAGCCCACCCCCCTAGCTCGGTGGCTGCTGATTCTCAGCCGTATGTTGGCTGACGACTATCCGGCCGGCGTTCCCGAACGCTTCCAACTTCCGGCCGACGCCTTCACCCCAGAAGCTCCATTTCCGCGCTGGAAGAACATCGCGGCAAAGCTGGGAATCGACGCGCTCGACCTTGCCGGCGGCGCCGTGGTGGACGATTTCGACGGCGATGGCCTGCTCGACGTGGTGACCTCTACCTGGGATCCTTGCGGACCGATGAAGGCCTTCCGCAACCAGGGCGACGGGACCTTCGCCAACGTCGCCGCCCCGTGGGCACTGGACAGTCAGTTCGGCGGCCTCAATACCGTCTCGGCCGACTACGACAACGACGGTGACGTTGACCTGCTGGTCCTGCGCGGTGCGTGGAGGGGTCAATCCGGACAAATCGTCAACTCCCTCCTGCGCAACGACCTGAACCAGGCCAGCGGCCGCTTCGTCGACGTCACCCAGAGCTCCGGCCTCGGCGGCACGGCTTTCCCCACCCAAGCGGCCGCCTGGGCCGACTACGATGGCGACGGAGACCTCGACCTCTATATCGCCAACGAATCCGGCGAAGGGGTGCGCGCGCCATCCCAACTCTTCCGTAACAACGGAGACGGCACCTTCGTCGACGTCGCCGCCGCCGTCGGGGTGCGGAACTTCAACTACGCGAAGTCAGCGAGCTGGGGAGACTACGACAACGACGGCGACTTCGACCTCTATGTATCCAACATGGGCCACAACCGGCTCTACCGCAATAACGGCGGCACCTTTACCGATATCGCCCCTGCCCTCGGGGTCTCCGGTCCATTCAAGAGTTTCGCCAGCTGGTTCTTCGACTACGACAACGATGGAGACCTCGACCTCTTCGTCGCCGACTACGGCTCGGAGGTGTGGAAAGTCGCGGCTTCTTACTGCTGTCCCGAAGAGCTTGAGGAGAGAGCCGGTAATCCGGTCCTCTACCGCAATGAGGGCGGCCGTTTCGTCGATGTCTCCACCGAGGTTGGGCTGACTCGCCCCCTCCTACCCATGGGCTCTAACTACGGCGACCTCGACAACGACGGGTGGCTCGACATCTACCTCGGAACCGGTGTGCCCGACCTCTCCGCGCTGATGCCAAACGTCCTGCTCAAGAACGACGGTGGCAAGAAGCTGCTCGACGTCACCTTCGCCAGCGGCTTCGGCGCGCTGCAGAAGGGCCACGGCGTCGCCTTCGCCGACCTCGACAACGACGGCGACCAGGACGTCTTCACCGAGATGGGCGGCGCCTACCCGGCCGACGCCTTTTTCAACGCCCTGTTCGAGAATCCGGGCTCGCCCAACGGCTGGATCACCCTCAAACTGGTCGGCACCAAGGCCAACCGTAGCGGAGTGGGGGCGCGGATCGCGGTCACCGTCACGGACAGCCAAGACGAGATCCGCACCATCCACCTCCTGGCCGGCACCGGCGGATCTTTCGGCGCCTCGCCGCTGCGCCAAGAGATCGGTCTGGGGGATGCCCAACGCATCGACACCATCACCATTCGCTGGCCGGGTAGCAACACGGTGCAGACCTTCAAGGATGTGGCGATGAACCGTTTCTACCGGGTCACCGAGGGTGTCGACTCCCTCGAGCCTCTCGATCTGCCCCGGATCAAGTTCGCCGTCCGCTGAGTCCGCCGCAACTCAGGCCGGCGCCGCCAGCAGCTCGCGCACCCGAGCGAGGACCCCCTCCTTGGCCACCATTTCCCGCTCCCGGGTACGGCGCAAGGACATCTCGACCTGCCCCTCGGCCAGCGACTTGGCACCGACCACGACGCGGATCGGGATACCGATCAAATCGGCGTCCTTGAACTTGACTCCGGGGCGCTCCTTGCGGTCGTCGAAGAGGACGTCGATTCCGGCCTCTTGGAACTGACCATAGAGCGCCTCCGCCGCCGCGGTCACCGCTTCGTCCTTGGCATTGAGGCTGAGCAGCAAGAGCTGGAACGGGGCCAGTGGGATCGGCCAAATGATGCCGTCTTCATCGTGATTCTGCTCGATGGCGGCGGCGACCGTCCGACCGATCCCGAGCCCGTAACAGCCCATGATCATCGGCTCCTTGCCGCCCCCCTCGCTGTGGAAGTCGCACCCCATCGCCTCGGAGTACTTGGTGCCCAACTTGAAGATGTGGCCCACCTCGATTCCGCGCGAGCTGACCAACTCACCTCCGCCCAGCGGGCTCGGGTCGCCAGCCGCGGCGAGGAGCAGATCCGCCCACTGGTCGGGCTCGGCGTCGCGCCCCCAATTCACTCCGGTGAAATGGGCGTCGTCCTTGTTGGCCCCGCAGACGAAATTGGTCAACGGCCGCACCGATTCGTCGGCGATCAAACGTACCCCCTCGGCCAATCCGATGGGACCGGCAAAGCCGACCGGAGCTCCCGTGGCCTCCCGTACCGCCGCCTCGTTCGCCATCGCCACGAACTCGGCATCGAGGAGGTTCTGTAGCTTGACCTCGTTGACCTCCCGGTCACCGCGCATGACCACCGCGACTACCCCTTGATCGGTTTGGTAGAGCAGCGTCTTGACCACCTTCAGCACATCCACGCCGAGAAGCTCCGCGACCTCCTTGACAGTGCTCGCACCCGGGGTCGCAACCTCCCGCCTATCGACCGCCTCCTCCTGAGCCGGCGCCCGCAAGGCACCGATCTCCGCCTTTTCGACGTTGGCGGCATAGCCATCGGTGGCGTTGTGGACCACCTCGCTCTCGCCGGTCTGGGCCAAGACCATGAACTCGTGCGAATCCGAGCCGCCGATCGCGCCGGTGTCCGCTTCGACCATGGTGTAGTCGAGGTGGCACGCCTCGAAGATCTTCCGGTAGGCCGCCGCCATCGCCTGGTAGGTCGTATCGAGACACTCCGCCGTGGTGTGAAAGGAGTAGGCGTCCTTCATCAAGAACTCACGACCGCGCATCAAGCCAAAGCGGGGGCGGATCTCGTCGCGGAACTTGGTCTGGATCTGGTAGAGATTGATCGGCAGCTGGCGGAAGCTCGAAAGATCCCGGCCGACCATCGTGGTGATGACCTCTTCATGGGTGGGACCGAGGCAAAATTCGCGACCGTGACGATCTTCGAGGCGGGCCAGCTCCTTGCCATAGCGCTGCCAACGGCCCGACTTCTTCCACAACTCCGCCGGCTGCACCATGGGCATCGACATTTCCAGCCCACCGGCGCGGTCGATCTCCCTGCGCACGATCGCCTTCAGTTTGGCCAGGCTGCGCCAACCGAAGGGAGTGTAGGTGTAGATACCGGCGGCTGTCTTGCGAATCAAACCGGCGCGCAGCATCAATCGATGGCTCGGCACCTCGGCATCCGCCGGAACCTCGCGAGTGGTGTACAGATAGTAGTGGCTCCAGCGCATGGTGGGCTCCAATCGATCTCGAAAAACTGTCGAACTGTGACGGGGTTGAGGGTGAAGGCGAGGGTCAGGGTCAGGGTGAACTACTTCTTGCGCCGCTGAGTCCGTTCGGCCAGCCGGCGGCTGTCTTTCATGAAGGCCATCATTTTCTCTTCGAGCGCCTCGCCACGCGAGCTCAAGGTGCCCGCGTGGGCTAGCACACCCCGCGCCTCCTCCTCGGCTCCGCTGGCCAAGAGGGCCATGCCGAGGTGGGTCAAGGTGGTGGCGGAGGAACCGTACTCACTCGACCGACTCAAGCAGTCGATCGCCTGCTCGAACTCCTGACGTTTGTAATGCACCCAACCGAGGGCGGCCAGGGGAAACTGCTTGAGTTCTTCGGGCGACAACTCTAGCGAATTGCGGGCATACTCCAGCGCCTGATCGAGATCTTCTTCCATCTCCGCTAAGTTGTAGGCCATCTCGTAGTAGCCGATCGTCTTGGTGAAATTCGAGCGCTCCTCTTCCAGAAGTCGACTGCCAATTCGGTTGCCCTCGCGATACTTGCCCTGGCTGCGCAGGGCAGCGATCAAGGTCGCGCACGCCGTCGCCTCCAACATCTCCGGCGGATCGGAGTCGAGCACCTTGCGGGTCACCAACTCGATCTCTTGGCTGCGGTTGAGTTGCAGGCAGAGCATGGCGTAGGACATCAACAGGGTCGGGTTCTCGGGTTCGAGTTCGAGCGCCTGCTTGAAGCTGCGTCGGGCGCCCTTGAGATCCTCGGCCTGGAGCCGCTCTTCCCCATCGCGCAGCCACTCACCGGCCTTGCTCCCCACCTCAGGCAGGGGCGACGCCGCATGGCCAGAGAGATAGCGCACCAGATCGTGGTACCTCATCTTCTTCGGATTGAGCCGCTGCGCGGCGCGAAAACTCTCCAGCGCCTTGCGGTTCCAGCGCCGGTCCAAATAGGCCAATCCGAGCAGGTGATGAGATGAGCCTCCTCAAAGGCCGGATCGCGGCGCACCGCCTCGCGCAGCGAGTGGATCGACCGGCTCGGTTTGCCCATGTCGTAGTAACACCGACCGAGCAGAAAGAGGGCCTGCGGCAGGGCGTCCGCCGCCACCGCCCTCTCCAAAAAAAGCACCGCGCGCGACAACTCACCGCTACCCGCGTAGACGGCACCGAGGCTGAAGTTGGGCAAGAAGGCCTCGGAATAGAGGGCCACCGCCTGCTTCAAGAACTTCTCGGCTCGGCGGTCGTCGCCATGCTCGTGGTGGATCACACCGGAGAAGACCAGCCCTTCGTAGTGATCCGGTTTGATCTCCAAG
>QIHU01000749.1 GCA_003231035.1 Acidobacteriota bacterium | reverse complement strand
AAGAGCTGGCCGATATCACCTTGGTCGACCAACGGCCGCTAGGTCGCTCGGCGCGGTCGAACCCGATCACCTACATCAAGGCTTACGACGAAATCCGCAAGTTGTTGGCTTCCACCCCGGGTGCCAGAAGTTGCGGGATTTCTCCGGCTCATTTCTCTTTTAACGTCGACAAAGGGCGTTGTCCCTCCTGCAAGGGGACCGGTGTGCAGGAGGTCGACATGCAGTTCATGGCCTCGGTTTCGGTGGTCTGTGAAGAGTGTCGCGGCTTGCGCTTTCAATCGGCGATCCTAGCGGTGCGCTACAACGGCAAGTCGATCTCACAGATCTTGCGGATGACGGTCGAGGATGCGGTGAGCTTCTTCGCCCGGTCCAAGAAACTGGTTAGGCGGCTGGCTCTCCTGGTGGATGTCGGTTTGGGCTATCTGCGCCTCGGGCAGCCGACCTCGACCCTCTCGGGAGGCGAGGCGCAGCGGCTCAAACTGGCCAGTTTCCTCGACCGCCCGGCGAAGGAGGGCTCTCGCCTCTTCCTATTTGACGAGCCGACCACCGGCCTGCATCTGGCGGATGTGGATTTGCTCTACCAGACCTTGCGGCGGCTGGTGAAGCGGGGCGATGGAGTGGTCATCGTCGAGCACAGCTCGGACCTGATCGCGCGCGCCGATTGGATCGTCGATCTCGGTCCCGGTGGCGGGGTGCACGGCGGTGACCTGCTCTACTCGGGTCCACTGGAGCCCTTCCTCGACCACTGCGATAGCCCCACTGCCCGCGAGCTTCGTCGCTATCTGAAGTGGCCAGACCCTTCGTAGGTATGGGGTAGCTCCAATGGCTAGTGCTATTCTGTAGCTATTCCACTCGCGAATAAGGAGAGCGGGCCAATGGCCGGCGAAGAACTGATCTATCTTGAACTCGGCGATCGGCGTTTGACCATTTCGCCCGGTGAGCGCACGGTGGGTCGTAGCCATCGGTGTAATGTGGTCGTCGACGACCGTAGCGTCAGCCGTGTGCATGCGATGGTGTCGTGTTCCAACGGACGGCTCACGGTGCAGGATTTGAATTCGAGCAACGGTACCTATGTCAACGGGGAGCTTCTGCGCGGTGAGGCGGATCTGTGCGACGGGGACGAGTTGCGATTGGGGGAAGCGAAGTTACGCGTTCGTAGGATCCCGGGAACGCAGTCCGGCCGCATTCCGGTCGACGAACTGACCGCGGCGGTGGACGAGCGATTCACCGAGTACCGAGCGAATGGGCCGCCAGCAGGTCGCCCGCGCAATCCTGCCAAAGCTGACGGCATTGAGGTCAAGGAGGCATCGGAGTCCAAGATCGTGGCTGCCGACCTGGGACCGGTAGCCCCTGAACTGGCTACCGACGAGGTCTCCGAGATGCAAACGGGCCTCTTCCCAGCCGCCGATCGGGGGCAGTCAGGCTCGGATTGGCAGGACTACGGCACTCGAGGAGGAGTTGAAACAGCGGAAGTTGTTGAAACAGCGAAAATTGAGTTGCCCCCAGCTACAGAATCAGCCACGGAGACGGCCACGGAGAGGCAAGAGGAACCCGAGGCTGAGCTGCTGTCACCGATCGACTTCAGTGAGCCGCCAGTGCTCGACGAACCTACACCCAGACCGGCACCGTACCCCCTGTCGACACCTTCCGTGACCCCTCTGGCTGTACCGCGGCCTCGATCTCGACCCCGAGTGTCACCGGCGGTCGATCTTGGACCTCGGCTGGCTGCCGGCCTGTTCGATTTCGTCTTCCTGGCTGCCTTGGCGCTGATGATTTCCTATTTGCGGGGCGGCATGGTGACCGCGGCGGGCCGCTCCCTGGCGTTCGGTTTCGCCTCGGGTCTTGGCATGTTGGCGTTGGTGGGAAGCTGGGTTGTGTGGGGAGCGACGCCAGGCCAACGCATGGTCGGCCTCCAGGTATGCGACGACGTGGGGAAGAGCCCGCTCACCCTGTTGCGCGCCTTGCGCCGGCTGGTCGGCTTCTCAATCACCATCGCCACTCTTGGCCTCGGCTTTGTCTCACTGGTGTTTCATCGAGAGAAGCTGGCCTTGCACGACCTGATTTCCGCCACCCGAGTGATTCGCAAGCCATAGCCGTTGGATTGAGGCTGGGTGGGGGCGCGGCTGGCTGGTAGGCTTGGGTGATGAGGGAAGCCGAGAGCCATCCACCGCGCTGGAAGTCCTACCTTGGCCTACTCGGCTCCATGGTACTTGGGGCCGTGCTGCTGGTGGCGGCTTGGAGCAAGATGCTGGCTCCAAAGAGCTTCGTCGAGCAGATCGAGCTTGAGAAGTTGGACTTCCTGTTACCGGCGGTGGTGGTCGCTTTCATTGCTTTGGGCTTGGAGATTGGCCTCGGTACCGCCCTTCTGGTCGGTCTGCGACGATGGTGGATCTTGATTCCGGCGGCGCTATTGGTGGCCTTCTTTCTCTTCTTGACCGGGCGCTCCTACTGGCTCGATGCGCGTGGCCTCCTTCCTGAAGGGGCCGGCTGCGGCTGCTTCGGCAATCTGGTGGAGCGTACGCCGGGCGAGGCTTTTTGGCAGGATCTACTGCTGATGGTACCTGCGCTCCTGCTCGCTTTCGTCGGCCGGCGTCACCGGCTGGAATTTCCAAGGCTGCGCGTCCTGTTGACAACCGTGGCAGTCGTGGCTGGCCTACTCTTCGCTTGGCGAGCTCCGAGCTTACCGCTCGACAACCTCGCCACCCGGCTGAAGCCGGGAGTTGAGGTCGCCGAACTCTGTTCTGGCCGCGATTCCGACCGCATTTGCCTCGATCTGATCATTCCCGAACTGAGTAGTGGAGACCACTGGGTGGTACTGACCGACTTGGAAGAAGAGTTCGTTGCCGCGGTGCCAGCGATGAATGAGCAAGTATTCTCGGATTCTGGAGCGATGCTGTGGGCCGCGACGGCGGCTGAAAGCGAAGCACTGACCGCGTTTACGTGGAGCCAAGGGCCGGTTTTCGAGGTGCGCGAGGCGCCACCAGGGCTGCTTCGATTGCTTTATCGTCGTTTGCCGCGAAGTTTTCGTGTCGAGGACGGGACCGTCACCGCCACGTATGATGGCCTTCCACCGCTGCCAGGCCTTACAATCCCGAGCGCGCCTAACCCAGGGACTTAAGAACACGGCACCTTGGATATACCGCATCTTGAAGACACAGCACCTTGAAAACACGAATACTTCACCCTGTCCCGACGAGTCGGGCACCCCGCTAACGGATGCAACCATGCAGAACCAGACCCCAGGAGACGCAATGAACCCGATCGACCTCACAACTCGGCCAACCTCCGCCCGCCGGTGGTGGCCCACAGCTGGAGCCTACTTTGGGCTGCTGCTGCTGTTGCTTCCCGTCTTGGCCACTGCCCAGAGGCTCCCCGCCGACGTGGAGTTGCAGGCTTTTTCGCCGAGTAGCGACTACGAGCTCAAGGTGGATGGTCAGCCTGTGGCCAAGGCGAAGCTCTACCACTCGCAGCGCGCGGCAGCCTACTTGATCACCAAAGCTTTTGACTCCCCCATTCTGATCCGCCAGCGCGGTGGCACCATCGAGCGGGTCCACATCATGAAGGTGGCGCGGCGCGACAACGGTGGAGTCGATCTCCTGGAAGGGGCGGTCTACGCCAGCGCTGGCCGTTTTCGTATCGAAGGCGAGACCATCGCTTTCACCCTCGACGGCGCCGAGGCGAAGCTAGTGCCCAGGCCACCGTTGATCGGCTGGCACCCGGCGGCGGAAGTGCTGGAGCACTCGCCGGAGTACGGGGTCAAAGCGGAGACCTACACGCCGACCGCCGGCCTGGTGGCCTCGCTCCAGAAGCAGCAGAAGAACGTCGTGGTGAAGGTCTTTTTCGGTTCCTGGTGCTCTGTCTGTAAGCGTTACTTGCCGTTGGGGCTCAAGCTAGAGGAGAGTTTGGGCGAAGCCAGCAAGGTGCGCTTCGAATACTACGGTCTGCCGAAGCCTCCCAAGGCGTGGATCGATCCCGAGGCCAAGAAGGCCGCGGTCGAAGCGGTACCCACGGCGATCGTCTACGTCGAGGGCAAGGAGGCCGGGCGGATCAAGAACAATGGTTGGCGCAAGCCGGAACAAACGCTGGCCCAGATCGTCAAAGACGCGAGCTAGCAGCCAATGATGAAGCTCAGTCGCTGCGCTCTACCGGCTCTGGCCCTTTTCCTGTCGGCTCTGCTGCCCGTCTCGCTAGGGGCGCAAGAGGACGATGTCGCACTGGCCGAGGAGAGGGTGGAACAGGGCTGGAAGTGGGATCTTGGCCTCGAAGCAAAGGCTCGCTATCGCGATAGCGACCTGTTTGAGCTTCCGGTCAGAGTACTCGCCGGACCCGGTCCAGGGGCCGGCACTATGGCGGCGATCCTGGGCACCGTGGACGCAGGACAACATGTCGAGTTTTCCATGCTGACGCTTCAGGCCACGGCCTCTTGGAAGGAGAGCGTCGAGGTGCGACTGAAGGTGGATATGGTCGACCTCGACGACCGCAACCCGACCTCCGAGGATCGGAAAGTGGACGTGGACGAGCTCCGTTTCGGCCGAGGCTGGGAGCCGGCGGTACTGCCCGACAGACCCGGCGCCTACCTCAAAATCGGCAAGATGGCGAAGTTCGAACGGCAAAACGATCGCCATCTGGAGAGCTACGGCCTGATCTCAACCGCCTTCAACCGGTTCGAGGACATCGGGGTCGAGGCAGGGCTCGACCTCGGGAGACATTTCTACCTGCGGGGGTCCGTAACCCAAGGCAATCCCCTGTTCATCCGCGACCCCAATGCCCTCGCCGGAGACAATGGCACCGCGCGGCTGCTGAACAATCCGCCGAATCCCGAGCTGGGAACCGGGGTGGTGATCCTCTACGACGCGGAGATCGAAGGGTTCGACAGCAACTGGGAGGCAGGGTTGGGACTGGGCCTTCGTTTCGCCGACGAGGGTGGAACGCGCGGGGTGGAGATCCTGGCCTTTGGTTATCAGCGGGAGCTGGCCGACACGGTCGATCTCACCGGTACCTTCTACGGCGGTGACT
>QIHU01000192.1 GCA_003231035.1 Acidobacteriota bacterium | reverse complement strand
TACTTGACCGAGAGCGGGTGTCAGCTGATCAACAATTGGCTGGGCCACCGAGGTACCGGCGACGGTCCGCTCTTCTGTCCCATCAGCCAAGCGGGCGAAGTGCGAGTCTCACCGCTACGGGGCGAATCGGTCGCCTACATCCTCCGGCGCCGGCAGGAAGAGGCGGGAATCGAGCCCTTCTCGCCGCACGATCTTCGGCGCACCTTCGTCACCACCTTGCTGGATGCCGGCGAGGATGTGCTGACCGTTCAGCGGCTGGCAGGACATGCCGACGTGACGACGACGGCCCGGTACGACCGGCGGGGCGAAGGGGCGAAGCGCCGGGCCGTAAAGAGTCTCGCGATTCCCTGCTTGGCAAGCTGATCATCACTCCAGCCTCACCTGCCTGAGTCGGCTCAGCGATCACCCGTGGCCTGCTCTGTCCGCGCCGATTCGGCCATCCCCAAGCCTAGAGCTGCGAGCGTCAGTTCTGAGGCCCTTATAAGGCACTTCCAGGCCTCAGAACCGGCCGCCTGGCGAGCGTGATCCAGAGCTCGACTGGGACCACCTTCTACGCGCTCGCCGCCTACTTCGGCTCCGTCGGCATCCGCCGCACCCGCCATGCCGTCACCTGTAGCCTGCTGGCCGACCTGGGCGGCGTGGTAGCGGCGATCCCGATCTGCTACCTGCTTCTTTGGCGGATCGGTCCCGACCCCTCGCTCCCAGCGTATCGAGGCCCCCGAACCCAAACTGAGCTCTCCCTTGCAGCGAAACCGCGGATGCTAGCATCGAGGATCTTCTACCTAGCCGAGAGGAGGAACAGATGAACCTCGAACTGCCACCGATGTCTTCGCCGACGCTCCCGTGGACAACGAAGCATGTCGACCCAACGCTACAGCCGGGCGATTCCGACTTCGAGAAGCGGGTCAGGAAAGACGAAAAGCCCAAGAAGCCTCGCAAGAAGGACAAGGGGCCCAAAATGATTGCCAAGCCTCGCCCCAAGAAGCCGTACGAAGGACCGCAAGAGTAGGCCGGCACGCCGGGCGCACAGGCTCTAGCGGCCCGGCGGCGGACGCCGCAGACAGGTAGAGGCCTCCAGCTCCAGGTGACCATCGTCTTGCGGCCGATCCAGCCCAGGAACACCAGACCGAACAGCAGGAGCCGGGCGTGGCCGTAGGCGGCGCTGGGGAAATGATTGCTGACAATGAAGAAGATCAGCCTCGCCGACATGAAGGTATTGCGCCTGGAGTTCTGGGCTGTACGGCAAGCCATGGTGGGATCGGCGGGATCGCCGGACATGCTGACATCACCACGACCGCCCGGTACGACCGGCGGGGGGAGGGGGCGAAGCGTTGGGCGGTGCAGGCATTGGCAGTTCCGAGGCAGTGACCTCACTAGCCCTCGAAGGCACGAACCGTCCAACCTGAAGGAGTTCCGTCAAGTAACACGCAGCACCTTCCGAGGCCCATTCGCGCTTCTCGTCCCAACTCCCGCACAACCAGTTCGGATTTTTTCCGCCTCCAGCTGTGTCTAAACAGAATGAATGCTGACTTGGAAGGAGATTCTCATGGACTACAAATACCGACTCGCCGCGCTTGCGCTCCTGTTGTTACTCGCCCCAACCGTTGCCTTCGGTCGTCAATTACCGAGGCCACTGTGGTCGCTTATTTCCGACGCCGACCTCATTGTGATCGCGGAAGTTGCCGGGACCGAAGAGCTGACCCTAGACGAAGATTCATGGGATAGCGCCGCCGCTCATTTGAAAGTCGTCGAGACATTGAAGGGACCGGAGTTGGAGAGCATCAGAGTCCCCTACGCAGCCAACATGGCTTGTCCTACGCCAGCCCGCTACTCGGAGAACGAGACCGTGGTCGCCTTCTTGGCGCGGGACCAAGGAGGGTGGCGAACGGTCGCCCTCTCCTATGGCACGCTCTATCCGAAGGGCGCCGAGGTGGATGACTTGAGCACCATGATCGCCGCCGCCCGTGCCATCCAGGAGAGTCCGGCGCCCTCCAAGACGAAAGAACTGCGCAAACGGGAATGGCTGGTGCAGGCAACGGCACTGCCGGGAACCCGTTGGCATGGCCTATACGAGCTCGAACCGGGCAGCGATCGCATTCGCTCCTTCTACGATCGCTCCGGCAAACCAAAGCAAACTCGTCTTGCCAAACGCCATCGCGAACTCTTGGCGGAGGCCTTCGTCAAAGCACCCAAAATGGACCCAACCTTCAGCATGATGCTGGCGATCCTCCGAGGTCACCAAGACCCGCTCGTCGACCAGGTGGCGCTCGGTGGGTTGGAGGGGCTCTTGGCTCTCGAAACGCTCCCATGGTGGGTCCAAGATCTCATGTGGGCCGTGCTCGCGCGGTTTGATGACACCCAGTTGGAGGAGCGCCTTGAGCAAGCGGGTATCACGAGTTGGGAGGCGACGCCGGAACAGCTTCGCAACCTCTGGTCAGCGGCCAAACAGGAATTGGGGATCCCTGAAGTACCACCGACCGAGATCGAACTCGGCAGCTATCTTCCGGTCGGAGGCCGCACACCCAGCTGACGACGTTCACCCAACTGGCTGGCTGACCATCGCCCACTCTGAACGGCCCGCTCCACCCCTCATCGCCTCAGCCCCAAGCCAGCCTGCGGGCTCTGGCGTTGAGGCCCGTCCACGATCCTTCCAGGCCCGCTGGCCGGCTGATTCAGGACGCTGTCAAGCCTTCAGATGCCCTTCGGTTCGGGTCGCTGCGACGTAGTATGTGGGTTCTGGGTAGCTATAGTGAAAGCGCGATTTCACGCGTCACCTACGGCCAAGACCGGCCCACCAAACGACCGAGAGGGCATCTCTGGGCCGAGCCTGAGTTACTGCACTCGCCCATCAGCCGCTTGGTCTGTTGTAGCCAAATTCGACTCGTCACCGCGAAGAGCGCGACCGAGATTCTAGTCATCATCGTGCTCCCAATAGGTATTACCCAGCCAGTCAGTCTTCTTATTCGAGCGACTGCCGTCAGGATGTTCGATGTAGTCATCGCCGAGCCAGCCCTTTCGATGATAGGACCGGGAGCCATCCTCTTGCGCTATGTACTTCTCACCGAGCCAATTCTCGCGGTGATGCGAGCGAGAACCGTCCTCATCTTCGGTGTATTTATTACCGAGCCAATCCTCACTATGCGTCGATCGGCTCCCGTCTTCATGTGCCAGGTAGCGCTCGCCGAGCCAGTTTTCGCGATTGTAGGAGCGACCGGAATGCTTCCAGGTCGGAGACGGCTGCGCAGATTGTTCGCTTCTCTGCTGTTCAGCAGAGCAAGTGGACGAATACGATGAACCGGCTCCCGAGCTAGCTCCCGATGGTTGCCCAGGGGAGGCACCACCAGCAGTGGACTGCTTCAACAGCTTCGAGAACAACCACACAACAAGCCCCAACACCAACAGAGCGAAGAATCCGGAAGGGATGGCACATCCGGTGGAGGTATATTGCTGACGTGGCGGTGGTGGTCGATCAATGATACTCGCCATGCCGAGGGGTTCCAAATACACCCATCCTGTGTCTCCTCCTGGTGTTAGGACCTGGGCCCAGTCGCCCGAAACCACCGGCGTAGCGTCGAATGGGTTGGGGAAACGCGGGCTCTCCTGAAACGTTTCTAGCAGGGCAACCTTGGACCCAGCTTGCAGTAACCCGAGCACAAGAAAGTGATCCGAGGTGAATGCTCGCTCAACGAAGATCGGCAGCTCCTCATGAGCAACCACAAGGCGTCCTACGCTGTCGGGAAAGTCATCGAATGAAGAACCACCGATGTGCAGTACCTGCTGCCCAGAGACTCGGCGACGGGTCTCTGCCGAAAGAATGCGGAGCGCCTGCTCGCCGGAGACTTGGCCGACGGAGACTTGGCCGACATAGTTGCGCTGAACCTGGCCTTCCCAGTAATGCCGATTGATCGAGCCCAGGCTGACGGGGCTGCTTGAAGGGCGATGCTCCGAGAGGTAGTCGCAATGGACCCAGAGCGACTCGACCGGATTGACTCGGCACCAGTCTCCCTCCCGTGACTCGACCCAGACGCGAACTCCTGGGTCGAGAACCTCCAATACGGGATAGCTTGAGCCTGGGCCCTGTCGCAGGTTGAGCCGGGACGTCGTCCACGCGGGATCCCAGGAGGTAATAGGTCTGTCTTCACCAGGCAAAGCCTGCGCGGCAAGGGTGCAAGAAAGGATCGCAAGAGCCAGCGTACTCAAGCGAAGTGTTAGTTGAGGCATGCGTAGGCTAGATTGTAGCGGCCTGCGCTGGGTTAGGCGCCAGCCATTTCACGGGTGAGTCGTTATCCAGCTTACACTCCGCTGGTGCTCCAACGTTCGCATGTCTCAGACCAGCGAGTCCATTCGGCATAGTCAGACCAGCGAGTCCATTCGGCATAGGCTGTGTGACTTTCTGAGGACAAGAGGATGCCACCTAGAACCCCGATTCTACGCAGCAGCGACATTCCCCCGCTACTGCAAGCCTACCAGCCCGGTGGCCGCGGCAGCGCACCCGAGACCACGCCAGGATGTGGCATGTCCGTCTGCACGGCCAGCCCAAGTGCCATCACCAGGTCATCCTGGGTGCCCACCGAAAAGGACCCGTAGCGCTCGTTGGCGTCGCTCTCGACCTGAACCTGGTAGTCGAGCAGCT
>QIHU01000657.1 GCA_003231035.1 Acidobacteriota bacterium | reverse complement strand
AACGGAGGCCAGCTCTCGCTCTGAGCCGAAAGCAATTCAACCAAGCCGGCCATACGATCTTCGCAATGATTACCACGAAGAGTCACTCGCCCTGGCCCGGAGACATTGCCATCGCGAATCTAGCGTCAACGGGTCTTCACCACCCCTGCATCGTCAGACTGAAGCTCTTTACCCTCGACAATCGGCTGATCTTGCGCCGCGCGGGCAGCCTTGCCCAGGAGGATCGCCAGGCTGTCCAGACCAACCTTGAGAAGTTTGTCTCCTTGACAGTCGACCAATAGAGCCTCGCCGTTTGCCAGGGCAAGATTCCACGGGTTTTTTGGATCCATCGGAACCGAAGGTCCAACCAGTAGGAGCGAAGAAATACGGAGGGCCAAATCTGGACTCGATTCTGGAGTACAGAAAATCGAGTACCGGGCTCCCCCCAACCCTCAGCCAAGATACCGGTCAAGAATACAAGTCGCCGTGCAGTTGCCGAATACGTTGACCATGGTGAACAGCGGGTCGATGATCGGGGCCACGGCGAGTAGGGCGACGATGCCGACCTCGGGTGGGACGCCGATGGGGCCGAGGACGAGGCCGAGCATCCACAGGGCGCTTACTCCGGGCAGCCCCATCGAGGCGAGCCCCATCGAGGCGAGGCCGGCCAAGACCGAGCCGAAGATGAGGGCCAGGGCGGTGGTCAAGCCGAAGGCCGATTCCGAGCCGCTGTGCAGTTGCACGGCGAAGATCGAGGAGAGGCTGAAGAAGAGGGCGCTGCCGATGGGGTTGAGGGTGATGCCCAGGGGTAAGAAGAGGTTGACGGTTTCTTTCTTGAGACCCAGCCCCTGCTTGAGTGCCACCATCGCCGCCGGAATCGAGGCGAAGCTGCTAGAAGTGGCGACGGCGACCAGGAGGGGCTCACGCATGGCTCGCAGGACTCCCAGTAGGCTCGTCTTGCGCAGTCGCCAGATGGTGAGGGTGAAGAGCGCCATGGTGGTGAGGGTGGTCACCAGGCTCACCACGATCACCTTGCGAAAGACCGAGACAAACTCTAGCCCGCCCGCGGCTACCTGGCCGGCGATGATCGAGAGCAACCCCAGCGGCAACAGCCAGATGACCCACGAAATGATCCTCAACAGCGAGTCGAAGAGGGCCTCGACCACTCCCAGGGCGATGTTGCGGGTCTCGGTGGGTACGAAACCGAGGGCGACGCCGAGCAGGACCGAAAAGAAGAGCACCGCCAGGTAGTTGTCTTCCAGATAGGCCTCGATCAGATTTTCGGGGATGAGCTTGTCCAGGTAAATGAAGAAGCGGGGGTGGTCCGAGGCGGGGTCGTGGCCGCTCGCGGCGAGCGCCGGCCGCTGGCTTGCCCTGTGCCCTTCGAACAGTTCCACTGGGCGACCCTGCGCGCTGGGCGAGGCCGAGGGGTCGCCGGCCAGCCCTCCCCCGGAGGTCGATTCCATCTCGAGCAGCAGCGCGCCGAGGGTGGGCGACATTTGCAGATCGCTGCCGACCCCGGTGACCCAGCCCACGGTGGTGCCGATGGTCGCGGCCAAGAGCATGCCGACCCAGAAGACGACGACGATCACCAGCAGGTTCTTGCCCAGCTTGTGGTTGGACACCAAGCGACCGAGGCTCGAAACCACGGCGGCGCCGATGATCGGGATCACGCACATCAGCAACAAGGAAAGATACAGGCGGCCGAAGGGGGCCAAGAACTTCCCCATCGCCGGGTTCAGTTGGCCGATGGTGGCGCCCGCGATCACCGCGATGGCGATCGGCGCCAGGCGACGCAGGCTTCCCCAGCCGGGGGCTGTCTTCGCTTCGGTCACTCGCCTTCGCCGTCCTCTTGCGTCGGCAGAGCGAACCATTTCTGGTAGAGACTCTCCGCCGTACCGTCCGCCCGAATGCGGCCCAAATAGAGATTCACCCAGGCCAGTAGATGAGTGTTCTGCCAACCGACCGCGATGGCCAAAGGGTCGCTGCGCGAGCGGTCGATGGTGGTGCGAACGTGGATCAGCTGCTCTTGATGACCGCGTCGCCAGCTGTCGGCACGGGCGCTGTCCATCAGGGCGGCGTCGATGGTTCCGCTGACCACGTCGGCCATCATCGCTTCGAAATCCGAGTAGGATCGAGCCTCGGCCTGGCTCAGGCTGTCGCGCACGTAGCCAACATAGGAGGTGCCGGTGAGCGCGCCGATGGTGAAGCCCGGCGCGTTGAGCGCTTGGAAGGGATCGCCACCCTGGGGAACGGACAACCGGTTGACCAACAGCGCCTGGTACACGGTCAAATACGGACCGCTGAATCGCACCCGCTGAGCGCGGGCGAGAGTGCTGCTGAGCTTCGAGATACCCAAATCCGCCGCACCTGCCGCCACCCGGTCGACGACCGCGTTGAACGACTCCGCCGGCTCGATCTCGCGGTAGCGCACCCCGAGGCGCCGAGCGATGTCACGGCCCAGGTCCACATCGAAACCGACCCGCTCCGTTCCGCGCTCAAAAAAGAAGGGCGGTCGCTCGCCAGCGAAGCGCACCACTCGCAACTCGCCGCGCTCGCAGATCCCACGCAAATCGCTCGGCAGGACGTGCTCGCACTCGGCGAGCGGAGCATCCTGTGCCCTGGCCGGTGCCGGCAAGGCCGCGGTGAGGGTCAGCGCCAGCAGGCAAGAAAGGGCGCTCGTCGACCCACCGCCGGAAGCGACGTACCTCCCAGCCCTTCGCTGTGTCCAGTTCCGCATCGTTTGTATAGACGAGAGTAGCACTCGGTGGTTTGGGGTCCTTCACTGTTGGATTGTCCTTGGACGGAGTCGGCAGGGCTGAACGAATCGGAGCAGGCCAAGAATGGGTTGACGGGACAAGTCGGGTGGCACTTGAGTCTGGCGAGACAATTGTCCTTTACACAAGGAAAAACGTGGTCTAACATGACCACATGTCGAGGACAATTTCATCCTCCATCCTCCGTTTGAAGCTCGCCGAGTCGCTGGCGGCGAGTTCACCGACGTTGACGCGGCGGGATGTTCGGTTGCCCGCGATTGCTGGCAAAGCGCTGGCGGTCATCGGAGTACGCCGTGGCGGCAAGACCTCGTTTCTTCGCCAGTGTCGGGCCGATCGGCTCGCGGATGGTCGGCCCGCGGAGTCCCAGCTCTTGGTGTCGCTCGAAGACGAGCGCTTGGCTGGAATGTCGGTGGCGGATCTGGGTTGGCTGCTAGACGAGCACGCTCGGCAGTTTCCATCGCTTCGCGAGAGCGGAAGGATGACCCTCTACCTGGACGAAGTTCAAAACATCCCGAACTGGGAGGGTCTGGTGCGCCGATGGATCGATGCCGGAAGCGTGGAACTGTTCGTCTCGGGTTCCTCGGCCCGGCTCTTGAGCCGCGAGGTCGCCACCAGCTTGCGGGGCCGGGCGATGGAAGTGCTCATGCTTCCCTTCAGCTTTCGCGAGGCGCTACGCCACGCGGGGGAAGAACCCGACAAACCTTGGGAGAGTATCCGTCCGGCTCAGTACGCACAGTTGGATCATCGGCTGCGGCGTTACCTTGTCGAGGGAGGTTTTCCCGAGGCGCAGGGCGCTCAAGCACGCGACCGTGCCGCGCTGCTCAGTGGTTACGTGGACGTGGTCGTGCTGCGCGACGTCATCGAACGCCACGCGGTGAGCAATCCGCTGGCCTTGCGCTGGCTCCAGCGCCAACTTCTGGCCAATCCGGGCGGTGCCTTCTCGGTCAAGAAGCACTATGACACCCTGCGCTCGCAAGGAGTGGCGGTGGCCAAAGACACGCTGCACAGCTATCTGGCCCATCTCGAAGATGCCTACCTGGTGCGTACGGTGGCGATGCACAGCGCCTCTGAGCGCCAGCGGATGGTGAACCCGCGCAAGGCCTATCCGGTGGATCCGGGCTTGATCTCATTGTTTGAACGCAGCGGACGTACGCATCGAGGCCGAGCGCTGGAGACCGCGGTGATGCTCGAACTGGAGCGACGCGGCTACGAAGTGTCCTACGTGCGCACCGCCAAAGGTTGGGAAACGGACTTTCTTGCCCACCGCTCCGGCGATCGTCCGTTGCTGGTGCAAGTCTGTCTAGACAGCGAGAGTGACGAGACCTGGGCCCGCGAACTCCGAGGACTGGAAGCGGCGGCGCGAGCCCATCCGCGGGCACGGCCTTTCCTGGTGACCCTCGACGCCACACCGCCGAGCCATGATCTACCCCACGGCTTGACCTGGGCTCCGGCGGCTCGGTGGCTGCTGGAGGAGATGTGAGAGCGTGGGGTCCTTGCCGTGGACTTAACCGAGCATCGCCGTGATCGACATCTTCTCCAGCGCGGAAGCCAGCCGCCGGTCCATGGTGATGACTGGAGCACCATGGCGGCGGGCCAGGACGGCGTAGAGCATGTCGTACACGGGGTGCGCGTAGGTCACGGCGGCGACCAAGGCTTCGGCGACAAGCTCGTGGTCGTCGATTTGTAGATCGATCAGGTTTCGCGCCTCGCTGAGGAACTCACTCGCTTCGTCACCCTGCATGGACCCGTGAGTGACGTATTTCCACAGAGCATTTGCCACCTCGCTGAGGTAGAGGCTAGGAGCCATCACCAAGGCCGTCTTGGCCAGAGTGTCGAGCAGCTGGGCCGAGGCGGGCAGGTTGCAGACGATGTGGACCGCCGCTGAAGCGTCGAGAACGGCCCGCCTCACCGCTCGCGATCCTCGCGAATCAACCGTTCGGGCGGTGTGAGAGTAGTTGCCTCGCCACTTCGTTGCGGCCTGCAACGCAGCTTCTCAATCGTCTCCATTCGCCGTTGCCGCGCCTCCATCTCGGGCATTCCACGCAGGTCGGCGATAGCCTGCTGAGCGAGGCTACGTCCCTCCCGTTTGGCGCGGTGGGCCAGCGCTTCGTAGACATCCGGGGGAAGCTCGCGAATCTGTAGGGAAGCCATGGGTTACCTCTCGGAGTCATCATAACGCATGCGTTGTGATGCTCGGGGCAACTCGGCTGGCACCGGTAGATCTCTTCCAGCTCTGAGTCTTCGGCCGCGGTCTCCAGCCGGCTTTGTAGAGGCTCATCTCGTCTCTACACGCCAACTAAGAAGGATTTCGAGCTCTTCGCCGAGCTGAAAGAAGCCCGTGGGGCCTGGCGAGTCGCGCGCAGTATCGAACCTTTGGCTAGCGACTGGGGTTGAGTCTGTCGGTACCGCCTCGGTACTCTGGTAACAATAGCGCCAGAACCACCGCCCCACCTGTGGAACAATCCAGCCCGCTGAACCCTAGAAAGGACGCAAGATGACGGCCGAGCCACA
>QIHU01000369.1 GCA_003231035.1 Acidobacteriota bacterium | reverse complement strand
CTCGCCCCCACTGTGCAGGCCGGCGACTTCCTCGGCGGTGACGGCGATGGGCGGGTACTCGGGCGGTCGCGGTGGAGGAGGTTGGAGCCAAAACGGGTTCTGGGCCAGGGTAACGAGGGCGAGTAGGGTCAAGGGTGAAGCGCCGGAGGTCATCATTCTCCCATCCTAACATCTACATACTTAGCCTTGACGATTTACTGTCAAATAAAGCTGCGGGCTAGACGAATTCTCGGCGCGACTTCTGATCGCCTACTCGGCCAACACTCGCATGCCGCTCAAGAAGTCGGTGCCGAGGAGCTTGTCTTCCTGGTGGGTGTACCAGGTACGTTCTTTGGGCAGTCGCAGTAGCAGCTTCCCAGCGCTCCACAGCTCGGTCTCTCCGACGAGGGTGATGTACTCGCCGTCGTTAGCCGCTTCGTCGTGGTAGAAGCGGTAGCCGATGAGGGCGGCGCTGGTGGGGTCGAAGTAGAAGTACCAGAGGTCCTTGCCCACCCCTTCCTCATAGCTGACGCGGATCTCCAGGGCTTCGCGATGGTCGAAAGAGGTGGCCTTGACTTGCGGGTCAATCCGCGTGCCGGGGTCGCGCAGTTTCATCGGCAGGCCCCACAGGTAGGTGTGGTAGTTGCGCATCGTTTTCAGCCGATCGCAGTTGAGGCGCAGCTCCTTGGCCTGCTCTTCGCTGAAGGTGGTGGAACCTTCGACTTTGAATCGGCAGTGGTCGCCAGCTAGGTAGCGCTCTACCTGGGTTGTACGCCCACCCACGATGGAAAACTGTTGGCTGGCGGTGGCGATGGTGACCCTTTCGAACCGGTCCGGGAAGTCGGGGCGAGTCGATCCTAGGTCGAGGGCGAAGGGCTTTTGATCCCAGACGCCGGCTGGGTCGTGGTATCGAATCGAGCGGGCGAGGAGTTCTCGGGCAGGCGATGGGGCCTCGGCGGTGTTCGCTGTCACGGGGAGGACCCACTGGGCGGCCGCGAGGCCGACGAGGGCGAGGAGTATGGACAGCCTGCGAGAGAAGAGAGAGGGATCGGTGAAGATCATGGTCTTGAAACCTCCGCTGAGGAGCCGTCGAGCGGCTCCAGTGGATCGGTCGAGAGCAGATTGGCAAACAGCCGGTAGGCGCCAGGGACCCCAGCTGGAAGTTGGCGGAAAAAGGCGAGGCCGGTGTAGATGTAGGTGCCCTTGCCCAGTGGGGCGATGAGCAGCGATCCGCGCAAGGGCTCGCCCCCCGGATCGGCCATCGACAGCAGCGGCGTGTAGCCCTCGTCCCAACTGCCGGCGAAGTAGAGGCCACGCTCCTGGACCCAGCCCTGCCAGTCGTCGGCGTTCAGCCGGTTGGGCCGGTTGAAGATCGGATGGTCCGGCTGCAACAAGGTGACCGGGGCCGTCTCGTCAGTCACCCGGCCATGCGGGCGGGCGATGTCCAGCGCGAGGGGGGCGAAACCGCCGCTGGCGAACTGGTACTGCTGAAATTGGACCAAGAGCAGGCCGCCTTCGCGGACCCAGTCGAGTAGATGGGCGTTGACCGTGGCCATCGCCGATTCCGTCTCGTAGGCTCGGCTGCCAATGACGATGGCGTCGAAGCGCGCCAGCTCGGCGCTCGCCAGGTCGTCGGTGGCGATCAACTCGATCGGCAAGCCGACTTGCTGCAGCGCCTCGGGGACCCGGTCGGAGGCGCCGCGCAGGTAGCCAATGCGGGTGAGGTCGGGCAACTTCAAGTCTAGAACTTGCGTTTCGATGCGGGCGGGTACCGGCAGCGGTGCTGGCCGAATGTGGGGATAGTCGATCAGGGGATAGGAGACTCGACTAGTGGCAATGCCGTCGATCGAGCCTTCGATGACGATCTCTTGGCGGCCCTGGACGGGTGCCGAAGGGGGCTCGATGGAGAGCTGGAAGGTGCGCCGGGTGGTGCCAGACTCGACCGCGAAGTGGATCGACTCCGGCTGCGGCCAGCCTTGCGGCACTTGGAAGGCAAGGGTGGCCGAGCCTCGCTCCAGTGCGTTGAGGTCGACGGTGATCTCCACCGGTCGGGGGGTCTGCTCGCCGAGCCGCCAGACTAAAGATCGAGGTTCGACGGCCACTTGGATTTGGGGAACTACTCGCAACGGTCGCCGTACCTCGCCCAACGCCTGGTCGCGGTAGCGGTAGACCACCTCGCGCTGTACGTGGACCGTGATGTCGTTGAAGCGTAACTGGAAGTGGGCGCTCAACGGTGGTGGCCCGAACGGGAGGCCGCGCACTTTGGGGGCGACCTCGCTCCAGTCGTAGAGGTCGCCGTGGCGAGGCTGGACGAGAAAATAGGGAATCGAGGGTGAAATGTCTGGAGCCACCGTGACGGAGGCGCCGCAGTTGAGTACCTCGCCTGGTGTGAACCGATGCCATCCCTGGCCATCACCTTCGCCTTCAAGAGCCATGTGGGTAGTCGCTTGGCTTGCGGCCAACAGGGCGCCGCCAAGAGTAGGGTCTCGCGCCGCGAGTGGCTGCGAGCCACTATTCCAAATCTGGCAGGAGAGTTGGATCGCCCCGCCAGCCACGACCGTCTCGGTGGCCGCGGTGGCGTCGAGCACAACTCCGGCGGCGGCGAGTAGCCCCTCTTGGGCGATGGCGAGTTTTTCCAGGAGCAGTTCCCGCGCATGCGGGCCGAGCGCCCCTTGGCTTGCCGTCGCAAGCTGTTGCTGCAAGATGCTCACGACCCGTGCCAGTTCCACCGCCGTGTCGGCGAGTTTTGCCGGTGCTAGTTGACGGTGCAGCGAGTTGACCCGCTGGGCCACTTGGCGAAGGCTCTCCGCCGCTGTCGTGGCCGTGCTGGACTCTTCGATCAACCCTGCTATCGCTTCCAATCGAGTGTCGATGTCTTGGAAAAGGTCCCGGGAGAGGTCGCCACCCGCTTGACCGGCCGTACCCGCCTCCCAGGCGAGGAACAGGTTGCGCGAGCCGAGTTCCTGCAACGTGCCCATATCTTGCGAGCGGTGCTGGCTGCGCGACTCCATCGCCAGTTGGTGAAGGGAGCGGCCGACGAAGGGGTCCAGTTGACCGTTATCGATCTCGTGGGTGGCGAGTTCGCGGTCCCACCAAGTGAAGCGATAGAAGGCCTGGGCGCGCCAAGGGAGGAGCCCCTCCTCAGTGGCCAGCCTGGGGAAGGCTCGCGCATCGCCCGCGGCGTCGAAGGCCTCGCGGGCGACGAGGGCGGAGGCTTGATGCTGGCCGTGGCCGGCGCGGGCGTCGGGCGGGAAGATGGCTACCACCACCTGCGGCTTGAAGCGGCGGATCACCCGCACGGCATCGCGGACTAGCTCCTGGCGCGGCCAACGCTCGAAGGTCTCGTCGATCGAGCGGGTGTAGCCGAAGTCGTAGGCGCGGGTGAAGAACTGGCGGGCGCCGTCGATCGAGCGGGCTGCCTGCAACTCGCTGGAGCGCAGTACGCCGAGCCCTTCGCCCAGTTCGGTGCCGATCAAGTTCTGGCCACCGTCGCCGCGCGACAGCGAGAGGTAGGCCGCCTCGCCGCCCATGCCGCGGGCGATTAAGATCAGTAGATCGTTGCTCTCGTCGTCGGGGTGGGCGGCAATCACCAACAGTCGGCGGTGCTGCGAGAGGCGGGCCAAGGCCCGGTCGACCGCCGCGATTCCGCCGCTGCTGGCTGGTTGCAGAGCGGGATCGAGGGCGTGGGCCGGAGAGCCAGGCGTTCCCGCGATGGCGCAGAGAAGGAAGAGTAGGGCGAGGGTAGTGGGCCGCTGGGGCGGGGTCCATATCGGGTTCATTGGCGGGATTCTACTTGGGCTAGGTTAGTCTGATGGAATCATGCCGAGTTCACCGCCCGCCGCTCATCCCCTTCCTGCGTCGTCGGATCGCGAGGTCCTCAACGCATTTCGGCGCTGGGGCTATCTGCAAGCCCAGCTGGACCCACTAGGTCGCCTCGACCCGCGGCCCTATCGAGAACTCGACGAGCTGACCGGGGCGGTCGCCGAGCAAGGACGCGGGTGGTATTGCGGCTCGATCGGCGCCGAGTTCATGCACATCGCCGACCCGGCTCGTCGCCAGTGGGTGGCGCGGCGGATGGAGGATGATTCGGTTGAGCTGCCGGTAGCCTTGGTGTTGGAGCGGCTGATCCGCGCCGACCTCTTCGAGCAGACCCTTCAGCAGCGCTATCTGGGGGCAAAACGGTTCTCGCTCGAAGGGATCACCGGCTTGATCGTGGCGCTGGATATTGGCGGCCTCGAAGTGGCGCAACACGGCTGCGAACAGGTGGTGCTGGGAATGAGCCACCGTGGCCGGCTGAACGTCATGGCCAATGTCGTCGGCGTGCCGCTGGTCGACCTCTTCGCCGGTTTCGAGGATGTCGACCCACGTAGCGTATTCGGCAGCGGTGACGTGAAGTACCACCTTGGAGCGACCGGCTATCACCCGCTCGATAGCGAAAAACGAGTGCGCATTCACCTGGTGTCCAACCCGAGTCACCTGGAAGCGGTGTACCCGGTGGCTCTGGGCCGCGCCCGGGCCAAACAGATGCGCTACTCCGAGGATGGGTGGCTCAAGGTGTTGCCCATCGTCCTCCACGGCGATGCCGCTTTCGCCGGTCAGGGGATTCTCGCCGAGGGGCTCAACCTCTCCGAGCTCGAAGGTTTCGAAGTCGGCGGCACCATTCA
>QIHU01000298.1 GCA_003231035.1 Acidobacteriota bacterium | reverse complement strand
CTCGTTACTTGCGCATGGCGCGCGGAGAACAGGGTGCGGGCGAGCCGCGAACCCGCGCCGATCTCTTCTCGGCCGGTGTCCTGGCTACCGCTCCCGGGGGCCACGGTACACAGTTCGGGGTGCCGATCCCGACCCTGACGACGGCCGATCAGGCGGTGGACTGGGTGGCCACGCGGGTGGCGGAGGGGTCGGACTTCATCAAGGTGGTCATTGAGGACGGCTCGCTCTTCGGTCGCGAGATTCCCACCTTGGACCGAGAGACGGTGGTGGCGGTGATCGACGGTGACCCACGTGCACACTCTGGCGGCGGCGCGCATGGCGGTCGAGAGCGGTAGTGACGGCTTGGCCCATCTCTTTCTCGACTTCGTGGCCGATGAAGCGTTGGTGCGGTTGATGAAGGAGCGAGGGACCTTTGTGGTCCCGACGATGACGGTGCTCGAAGGAGTGACCGGGGTGGCTTCGGGCAGATCTTTGGTCGCCGACGAGCGGCTGGCGGGGTACCTCAACGCGGCGGAGAACACCAACCTCGCCAAGGCTTTCCCCAGCCGTGGGCTCAAGATGTCGGTCGTCGTCGATACGGTGCGCAAGCTGCACGCGGCGGGGGTGCCGATCCTGGCCGGGTCGGATGCGCCCAATCCTGGGACGGCGCACGGTGCCAGCATGCATCGCGAGCTAGAGCTCCTGGTGGGAGCCGGCCTCAGCCCAAACGAGGCCCTCCATGCCGCCACCGCCGCCGCGGCGGATGCCTTCGGGCTGAAGGACCGGGGCCGCGTCGCGGTGGGGCAGCTTGCCGATCTGGTGTTGGTGGAAGGAGATCCGACCGCCGAGATCACCGCCACTCGGGCCATCGCCGCGGTATGGAAGCGGGGACTGCCGATCGATCGTTCGCTGGTCGCTGTCCCACGGAACCTGGGCGGCGAGGCGCCGGTACAGACCGGGAGGCAGCGCCGGGAGCCCGGCTTGATCAGCGACTTCGAGAGCGCGGTGGAGGCGGAGTACGGCGCCGGCTGGACGCCATCGACCGATCAGCTCTTTGGCGGAGAGTCGGTGGTGGAGTTGGCTTGGGTCGAGGAGGGGGCGGCGAACAGTGCCGGAGCCCTGCACCTCAAGGGCGAGATCCGGGAAGGATTGGCCTTTCCGTGGTCCGGGGCGATGTTTTCCCCCGGTTCTAAACCGATGGAAGCGGCCAATCTCAGCTCGATCAAGACCTTGACCTTTGACGTGCGAGGCGCCGGTAAGTTCCGGGTGCTCTTCTTCGCCGAGAGCTTGGGCCAGACCCCCACTCAGCAGGAGTTCGAATCCAAGGACGAATGGCGCGAAGTGATCATCGATTTGAGCGAACTGCAAGACCTCAAGATGGACGGCTTCATCGCCTTCCTGATCTCGGCCGGGGTCGAACCTGGGGAGTTCGAGCTGTGGATCGACAATGTCGCCTTTGAATAAGGTGGGTCACCGCGCGTCGGGGACCGAGGCACGGATACCATGCGCATTCTTAAGCTCGGCGGCTCGACCGTCCGCGACCCCGAGCGCCATCGCCAGGCCGCCCGCACCCTCACCGAAGGCGAAGAGCGGGCGGCGCTCGAAGGCCAGTTGAGAAGCGCCACCCACGATCTCGGTGAGATGGTGCACGGCATCTTCCTGCTGCGCGAGTCGAGCCCGCGCTCGCGTGATGGCGTGGCAGGGTACGGAGAACGGCTGTCCGCTTCGCTGATCGCCGCCGCCTGCCGGTACCCGAGCGGTTGGCCCGTTGTCTTGAACTCCCCAGCCGTTCACGCCCCCTGAAGCCTGCGCTCGCCGCGCTGCGCCAACAACTCTTGAACTGGCCGAAATAAAAGAAAAAGGAGGCTGCGAGTTTGGATGCCCAGCAGATGGCGAAGGTGGATGCCCTCCTTGAAGCGGCCCTCGAGTTGCCGGTGGAGGAGCGGAGCGCCTTCCTGGCTCAGCTGAGCGATGGGCACCTGCGCCGCGAGGTTGCGGAACTGCTGCGTTTCGCCCACCAGGGTGATACCCAGCTGGGGGAAACGGTGAAAGGGGCGCAGCCCGACCCGTCGTTGAACCGACTGGGCAGCTGGGTCCGCGATCTCGCCGCCGGTGAGGCGGTGCCTCACCGGCGAATCGGTGCCTACCGTTTGGTGGAACAGATCGGGAGCGGTGGCATGGGGCTGGTTTATTTGGCCGAGCGGGCCGACGGAGCTTTCGAGCAGCGGGTGGCGCTGAAGCTCCTCCCCGCGGGGAATCTCTCCGCCGAATCGATCCGTCTCTTCGAACAGGAACGGCAAATTCTCGCCCGGCTCAACCATGAGCACATCGCCCGCCTCCTGGACGGCGGGGTGGACGCGCTCGGCCGCCCCTACCTGGCCATGGAGTTGGTCGAAGGTCTTTCGATCGATCGCTACTGCGAGCGCCATCGTCTCGATCTGCGCGCCCGCCTTCGTCTTTTTGGCGCCGTCTGCCGGGCGGTGCACTATGCCCACCAGAATCTCATCGTCCATCGCGATCTGAAGCCGGGCAACATCTTGGTCACCCACGAAGGGATGGTCAAGCTGCTCGACTTTGGCATTGCCAGCGTCTTGGAATCGGCGAGCGAGCCCTCGCCGGAGGATGGGAAACCGTCTTCGCGGCGACTCCTCTCGCCCTCCTACGCCAGCCCCGAGCAGATCGAGGGAGGGGCGGTGACCACCGCCAGCGATGTCTACTCTTTGGGGATGGTGCTCTTTCAGTTGGTCACCGGTCGGTTGCCTTCTAAAGTCACCGCTGCCACCGAACCCCTGTTGACGCCGTTGGCGTCGGCCAGCCTCGGCGGTACCCAGCCTTCGGAGGAACTCTCGCAGGCCGCTTTGTGCAGTACCCGACCGGGGCGGCTGAGGCGCCAGGTGGCGGGAGATCTCGATGCGGTGGTGGCGAAGGCGCTCGCCCGCGATCCGGCGCGGCGCTACCCCTCCGCGGAAGGGTTCGGTGAGGACGTCTGGCGGCTCCTCGATGGGAGGCCGGTGAGTGCTCGTCGAAGCTCCCCAAGCTACCTGTTGCACAAATGGGTCAGGCGTCATGCCGTGGCCACCGCGCTGGCGGCGGTCGCTATTTTGGCGATCACTGGAGGGTTGATCGGCGCCCTTTGGCAGGCACGGGCGGCGACGCGGGCGCGGGGTGTGGCGGAGTCCGAGGCGGCGATCGCACAACGCTTCAGCCAAGTCTTGGTCGAGGTCTTCGAGCGCGCCAATACGGATCCAGCGGCGGAGGAGGTGATCGTCAAGACCCTCTTGGATCCCGCGGCGGCGCGAATCGGGGACCTAGCGGATTCGCCCCAGGTGCAGGCGGCCTTGATGGAAGCGCTGGGGAGCGCCTATCTCCGCATGGGGCGCTACGAGGCCGCACGTCCCTTGGCGGAGGAGGCGTTGGTGCTTCGCCGTCAACTTCATTCCGCGCCTCATCGGGCGATCGCTCTGAGCGAACGGTTGTTAGGACGCATGCTGGCGGCTTTTGGTGAGATTCAGCGGTCCGCGGATTTACTGCGCTCGAGCGCCGAGGCTCTCAAAGTGGTCGCCGCGGACGAGCCCTTGGAGATCGCTCGGGCTGAGACCCTATTAAGCCACGCTTTGGGAACCCTGGGTGATGACGCGAGCAGTGAACTCCTACGGAGGCGCAGCCTCGCGGTCTACCGGGCCCATCTGGGGGAAGACGACTTGACGGTGGCCCATGCCCTCGACAACATCGGTGGTGTTCTGGTGCGGCGCGGCAAGGCTCTGGAAGCGGAAGTCTTCTTCCTGCGCGCCATTGAGATCCACCGGATCAATGGCGGTACGAACCCGTTGACCCTGGGCAGCATTCTCGGCGAACTCGCTATGGCGCGGCTCCACGCCGGCCGTCTCGAAGAGGCTGAAGCGACCGCGCGGGAATCATTGGAAACTCGGCTGAGCGCTTATGGCCCGACTCACCCCCATCTCGCGCACGGGTTCGATGTCCTGGCAAGGGTCCTGGTGGCACGCGGCGCTTTCGAAGAGGCCGAACCCTTGGCGATTAAAGCGCTCAAAATCTACTCTGAAGGCAACCCCGGAGGCCGTACGAGGACGGCGCTCATGCACGGCAACCTGCTCCAGATTGCCCTATCCAAAGGGGACTTGACCCAAGCGGAAGCCCAGCTTGCGGCGGCGCAAGATCTCATGGTTCAAGTAACCCCCGCGCACCATGTTGTGCAGGCCGTGGTGCGCGGTTACGAGGGCCGGGTGCGCGCTGCCCAAGGTCGTGAGGCGGAGGCCCTGGTTGCCCTTAAAGCGGCCTTCGAAGAGTTGAGCCGACGCCAGGTTCCAGCCAGCTTGGAGCTGCGCCAGACGGCCCGAGCTCTGGTCGAGATACATATGGCCCGCGGCGACGAAGAGGCCGCGCGCCGCTATCGGCCCTGGACTGAACCGCCCGCGGGCGCCCCTCCCGCCTCGACGAACCCCCCGGCCTGACGGGTCTCGGCCAGCGCCCGGTGGAGCCAGGCACGGGCCTTGAGCCAGTCGCGCTGCACGGTGCGCTCGGAGAGGCCCAGGGCGTCGGCGATCTCTCGGTCGCTCATACCGACGAAGAAGCGGCACTCCACCACCCGCGCCAAGCGCGGGTCGAAGGCGGCTAGCTGGTCGACCACCCGGCTGACCGTCAGGGCGGCGTCGAGCGGGTAGAGATCGCCCACCAACTCCGCGTTGAGGGTCACCGGCTCGCTTCCGCCGCCACGTTTCTGCGCCTGTCGTTCGCGCAGCTGATCGATGACCACAAAGCGCATGGAACGGGCGAGCACGGCGAAGAAGTGTTCTCGATCCTGCCACTGCACCACGGTATCCAGGGTGAGCGAACTTCCCTTGCGCAGCTGGGCGCGAGCCATGCGTCGCAGCTGCGGGTAGACCAGGGGGATGACCTGGTCGAGGGCCTCGGAGCTACCTTCGCGATGTTCGCGCAGGAGTTGGGTAATCGGCTGGCGGTCGCTCATCTTCGTGGCGGACGTTAACAGAAGCGGCGCGGGCCCTGCTCAGGGGGCTTCGCGGAGATTTGTCTGTCAGGTGTGTCGGGATCGAGGGGAAAATTCCGAGGAGCTAGTCAGAGAAGGACTCGGTAACGAAACAACCCTGGGGACAACGTCTAGGAGATGACCCAATGCAAGCTAAGAAACCCAGAACAATGACCTCTGATCTGACTCGCTGGCCGATGCGCTGGAGAGCGCGTACCGCGGCTGTGCACCTCGCGATGGTTCTGGTGGCCCTCCTCTTCGCCACCGCCGCTT
>QIHU01000278.1 GCA_003231035.1 Acidobacteriota bacterium | reverse complement strand
TGGGCACTTTTAACTGAGCATCAACCCGCGTCGCTGCGCTCCGACTCCACTGCCCATTTTCACTGGATCGAGCGCCCAGTTTCGTCGGAATGGGCAGGTGCCGAGGTCGTAGCGGACGAAGAAGGTCTTGCGGCCGGTGTGATGCACTCGCACCCCGAAACCGGTCAGGGTGTCGTCCATGAAGTCGGTGAGCCACTTGCCTGCCTTGAGCGTCTCGATCCCGCGGTGGGTCAGCTTGATCTTCGGCATCCTGGGCCTCCCTAGCCTGGGTCTGGACCTGCCAGACCCGAGGGTCCAATTAGGGTCCCATTAGGGTCCCATTAGGGTCATAGGTGACCCATTTGGGTCAAGCTTGGGTCACGCGCGACAGTAACTTGATGAAACGCGGTGAGGCTGGGCGACACAGGTACAACCTGTTTGTTCTCAATCGCTTACAAGGACCACCGAGATCTCTTGCAACGCTCTGAGACAGCCTGAATCAGTCTGGCTAAGTAATTCGTAATCAGCAGGTCAGCGGTTCAAATCCGCTCGTCGGCTCCATTAGATTCAACGACTTACGACAGATTCTCCGATCCGGTTCAAAATCGAAGTAATCACTGAGTAACCACCGTGGAGAGTAGTCAGTGGTGCGTAGCGGTCGTCAATCGGACTCCATCCTCGGGGGAATTGGCTCCTCCCAGAGCACATCAGAAGTGTTCGACGGCGCCCCAACTCGGCATTTTCGCCAGCAGCGACGGTAGTCGCTTTTGTACTCCCGGACGCGATCCGTCTCTTGGCAGGATCGTCCAGGAAAGGCTCGGGCTGAGGTCTACGAGATCCCGCCGCTGACTAACTCGCGAAGCGCCTGTATGATCTCGTTTCGCACCAAGGTATATCTCCGGTTATTGCATGGCAAGACGGCGCCTTGTCGCATTTCCAGGGCGACTTGCCAGAGGCGTTCCTCGACTTCCACTGGCTCGTCGAGGAGCCCATGGGAAAAAAGGTCAATGACACCTCTTCCTAGTTGCGTGAGGCCACCATCATCTTCGAATATCTCCGATACAGGAATATTTTCCTCGATATCCTGGCGATGGAACTTGCCTGCGAGGTAGGTGCCGAATGCAGCCTCCAAGTCCTCGGCATAGTTACGTAGCGGATCCTCATCGACAATCTTCCCGCTGTATGAAGACAGGGAGAATTCAGTTGGTCGGCGTGTTATCAGATGTTGATCAATTGTTAGGGTGGTTCGGCTGAGGAAATTATTCTCGAGGGGGGCCATCACCACTATGGCGGCGCCATCGGTTCGTAGCAACTCGACGAGACGCAGGAGGTAGCTGGGGTCGATCAGGTAGAGCGAGTGGACCGAAAGAATCAGGTCAAATCTTAGTCCCGCACTGTCATAGTTCTCGAAAGGTTCACCAACGCGGCGGCATCTGGAGTCGTCGAGACACATGTGCTGATCTGACCTACTCGTCGACGGTGGCTCCACCGCCGTAAGGTCGAATCGCTGCTGGGCGAACAGACTGCTAAGACGCTGCAGAGCGGTACTGGTAACCTGACCATCGCCAGGGCCAACTTCGAGGATTCTAGCTTCTGGCTCCCTGCTATTCCTCAGCATCCTACCCCATGTTTGAGTGGCAAGATCTTCGATAGATGCTGTGACGACACTCGACGTGTCAATGAAGTCGCGTAGTCTCCTGTACGTCTCTGCATCCCGGTCGTGACCGAAGGAAAACCTGTACTGGTGCTGGAGCTTGGAAGCTAGGCGATTCTCGATTCTCTCGCGCACAAACGGAATGCTGTGATTCGTCAGCTCCTGATAGTACTCCTTGCCGTTTTTCCTCTCTAGACGGATCCAGATCTCCCTCCGCTCTTCGCCTAGACTTAGATCGGCATCTTTCTCGAGAGCTGTCGCTCCTGCCCGCGAATACAGGAACACATGCTCGACAAAGTGGCCCCCGTTTTCCAGGCACCGGACGAAGATGACGAACCGGGTTCTCCAGCCGAAAAGGCGAGCTGCAGAGGACTCCACCTGAAATGCTGAGACTCTGGCAAATTCCTCTGCGGTTACCTTACGGTCAAAGTCTCTTTTTACGGTGACGTAGTCCTGAATGCTCGCCTCTGCATCCTCAGGGAAATAGTAGCGGACCTCGACTCCGCGACGTACCAGGTCCACCATTTGGTCGAAGAGTGTCCCCTCGTGCGCCTCCTTGAAGCCGTCGGCTGAAGCAACAGAGACGATATGGCCAGCCGCCAGGGATCGATAACGCGTGCCCAGCGACTCCAGGGAAACTACGGCCGTTGGTGCCCTCATCTCAAAATCGACGGCTGGTACTCCCAGGGCATCCTCGATCTTCTTCAGCTGCTGTTCCGTGGGTCGTTGCTTCCCAGAGAGGAGGCTGCTTCCATCTCCAGGCTGAGAGTACCCAGCTAGGTTCGCGAGCCAGGCGTTTAGATTCACGTGCTCCGCGCTCCGTCGTTTCAGGTCTGACAACCGCCTCTGATCGAAGCGAAACTCGACGTATTGCTCTCGTTTTGGCACTCGCGAGTTCTCTGTATGAGGTTCTTTTGGCTAAAAGGAGGCCGATTTGGCCAAACAAGCCAAGAGCGTACAGGAAGTGCCAACAACTGCCAACCCTTCGGTCTGGCCTCCAGGGGAGACGCTAGGGGACAATCCAGGTGACGAGAACGAACCAACCAACTGGACCAATAGGAGAATCCAATGCTGATCATCTACACGCTCACGTCACTCTTGCTCGGAACAGTCATTTGCATCGCGGCCGGTAAGGAACGGCCGTGGCTCATTCAGGCAGCGTACGCAGCCACCGTCGTTGCGTCGTTGATTACAGCAGCAAAACTCGCGCCAATTGTCGACGGCATATTTGTCAGCGTCGCAGTCGGCCTCTACTCCATGTCGTTCCTCCTCACCGATTTCCTCGGCGAAGTTCACGGCAAGCGCTACGCACTACGAGCCGTCTACACCGGCATCGTCGCTGAACTGGTAGTGATCTTCTCTGTCTACTTCTCCATTGCGGTGGAGCCTGCTCCTTTCTGGGAGAACCAAGAGGCCTTCTCGGCTGTATTTGGAGCAGCGCCCCGGATCATGATCGCCTCCATCGCAGCGTTCGTTGCAGCGCAGCTGGTAGATGTGACTGTGTTCGACATCCTGCGGAAACGCATGGACGGAAGGTGGCTTGGAGTCCGAAACAATGCTAGTACCTTCGCCGGTCAGACACTGGATTCTGTCATTTTCTATACCATCGCCTTCTGGGGTGTCGTTCCCGAACTCTCCAAATTGATCGTTGTGACTTGTCTGGTCAAGTACGCGATCGCCGTACTCGACACTCCGTTCCTATACTTCGCTCGCGCCGTTGTTCGCCGAAGGGCGTCCTAATGCGCGAGGCAACCAGTGTAAGGAGATTCCCTATGCAAAACGCAGGCACCCCAGTCGCCCAGCCGGGGGACGACCACGGGGCAAGGGACTGGATAGAACGATCTATCGAGCTAGCCGAACTCTCAATGCCAGAAGACGACCGGAAACCAAGACCTAGAGTGGGTGCGCTAATTGTTTCCTCTGGCCATATACTCAGTGAGGCCTTCCGGAATGAAGACGGTGACGGTGGGCATGCCGAAGAGCTAGCGCTAGGAAAGCTTCGAAAACAGGACCGAGGGCGACTCCTGGGGGCGACCCTAATCACGACGCTGGAGCCTTGCTGGAAAGGGCGAAGTCCGGGGAATGCTGAGTGTACTTGGCTTCTGATCAAGAATGGAATAAGGCGGGTTGTAATCGGGATGCCGGACCCGGATCGAGAGACACGCAATCTGGGCGTCGAAGTTCTGATCGCTGCCGGCGTCCAAGTTGATTGGTTTCCATGGGATCTTGCTCAGAGGGTCCGACACCAGAATCGGGAATTCATTGTTGCTCACCTAGCCAGCGAGCTACCGCCTTTCTTTCTATAGAGCGGCATGGCTCTTTCTCGTGGACCATCGATTCTGGCTGGCGCCGATTTCGCCACCATGGATATTGGCCGAGCATCGTATTCTCAATGGATCATATTGAGCGGATACTTCTGGATCTGCGCCTGGAGGTGCGCCGTGGTCGTGTGCAAGTACGGCAGAGTGGACAGGATCGAGGCGTGGCCCAACAGCTCTTGCACCGCTCTGATATTGGCCCCGCCCTGCAACATCATCGTGGCGTAGGTGTGCCGCAGCATGTGCGGATAGAAGTAGATCCCGCTCTTGTCGCGCAGCCTGGTCACCAGCCGCTTGATCACCGAGTCTCCCATCTGGCTGTCTTGTCGCATCGCCGCAAAGAAATGGGGGCAGCTCTTTTTCAGTCTGGTTCTGTGGCGCAAATACTCCCGAAGCGCCTCCACCAGCGGTCGGCCGAACGGAACGATTCGATCCTTCTGGCACTTTCCCTTCTCCACGAACAGGGAGCGATTTTCGATGTCGACATGGACGCAGCGGAGATTTCTCAGCTCTTCCAGGCGAATGCCGGTGTGGAGGAAGGTGGAGAGAATTGCCGTGGCCCGCGCTCGCTCGAAGACATAGCCAAACGGGAAGTTCCGCGTCCAATCGAGAAGATCCTGAGCTTTCTGTAACTCCTCGCCCCACCCCGTCTAGCCAGAAAGCCGAAGTTGGCGCATGGTGATCCTCACAAGGAGGATCGATCATGGAGCAACAGATTC
>QIHU01000751.1 GCA_003231035.1 Acidobacteriota bacterium | reverse complement strand
ATCCTCGTCTCTAGCGATCCCCTGTTCCACCGTTATGAGGTGGATCTGATTCGGCTCTAGGTCGGGTGGCTTCGCACCCGACGGAGTGCCAAACTCCGGGGGGCCGGTCACTTAGTGGGAGGTGCCCCAGAGTTCTTTGAGTCGTCGATCGCGGCCGCAGCCGGTGCGGTAGGAGTTGTAGTGCTTCGGGTTCTTTAGGTAGTAGTCCTGGTGATATTCCTCGGCAGGATAGAAGGTGTCGAGGGCTTCGAGTTCAGTGACGATTCGGCGTAGCTTGCCGCTCTTCTCAAGCACCGTTTTCGACGCTTCGGCCGCTTGGCGTTGGGCGTCGTCGTGGCGGTCGCAGAACTGGCGGTCGACCGCTTCGGGGTCGATGTTCATCCAGAACACGTCGAGCAGCTCGGCGTAGCTGATTTTGGTCGGATCGTAGGTCACCTGCACCGCCTCGGTGTGGCCGGTTCCGCCAGCGGAGACTTGGCGGTAGGTCGGGTTGTCTTGGTGGCCCGCCGTGTAGCCGGAGATGGTGCTATGAACTCCGTCTAGTTTGTCGAACGGAGCTTCCATGCACCAGAAGCAACCGCCGGCAAAAGTGGCGACGGCCGTCGCTGTGTCCGCGGCCGCCGCTGTCGAAGCCTTGACTGCGTCCGAGCTAGCCTCTTTCGGCTCGCTGAGAGCGCTATACGCGACCAGGAGGCCCGCAAGGAGAAAGATCGCCAAAGTACCCACGATGAGCTTCTTCATGGCCTGAGCTCCGGTAGGGGCTCGCCATCCGCCACAAAGCGCAGCGCCACGCCGTTGTTGCAGTAGCGCTTGCCGGTCGGCTCCGGCCCGTCCTTGAAAATATGCCCCTGGTGCCCGCCGCAGCGCCCACAGTGGTACTCGGTGCGCGGATAGCCGATCTTGAAGTCGGTCTTGGTGCCGAGACTGTTGTCTAGCGGAGCCCAAAAACTCGGCCAACCGGTGCCGGAGTCGTACTTGGCCTTCGACTCGAAGAGCGGCAAGAAACAAGCGGCGCACACGAAAGTGCCGGACCGTTTTTCATCGTTGAGCGGACTGGTGAACGCGCGCTCCGTACCGGCGTTGAACAGAACGTTGTATTGCTCGCGAGAGAGCAGCTCGCGCCACTCCTTCTCAGACTTTTCGAGCTTCTCGAGCCCTTCCGGCTCCGCCGCGGATACGACCTTGCGCAAGGGACCCGCCAAAGCAGCCGAGCCGATCAGGCCACGGAGAAAGTTTCTGCGTTGCATTTTTGAAGTCTCCTCCTGGGGGGCAAATGGGGACTACGCGAAGGCCGGGCGACCTCCGCCAGCCAGGATACACTACCAATCCGATGGCTGCGGGAGCTTGGATCTGTCAATGGCTAGCGACGCAGTTTTTCCTGGGTTCTATCACCAGCTAGAAAGCACAAACCACACTGGATCGAGATCAACTCCACAATGAAATCTCCATGGCCAGCTGAATTTGCCAGAATCCCCGATGCCGATTGGGCTGTAGCCCCCCTGGGCGAACTGGCGCTGAAATACGACACGGTGGAGGGCCACGGCTGGTATTGCAACCTCGATCGCACGGTAACGGACCTGGCCGCCTACCTCGAGCCGCACCATCGCCTGCTCGACTATTCGGGAGGCACCGGCATCCTCGCCTCTCGGCTGTTGATGGAGGTCGCCACCCGCGGCTTCGGGATTCTTATCGTCGATTCGTCGCCGAAGTTTCTCCGTCTGGCGGTGGACAAGCTGGGGCGGCAGGAGCGGATGGGCTTCCGCCTTCTGCGCTATCTCAAGAAGGAAAAGCGTCTCCAGTCATTGGCCGAGACCGTGGATGGCTCGCTTTACCCTTCAGCTTTCGACGCCGTGGTCTCGACCAATGCCATTCATCTCTACTACGGTCTGGCCGAGACCCTGCGCTCTTGGTGGCAGGCTCTGCGGCCAGGAGGGAGGGTCTTCATCCAGTCGGGGAACATCGGTCTTCCCTACATGCCGGCTGGATCCTGGATCATCGATGAGACGGTCGAGGAGATCCATCGGCGGGCGCGGGAGATCGTTGCCTCGCAAGAGCGTTGGAGCGCCTACCGCGCGCCTCTAGGCGACCCTAGCCGGATGGAGCCCTACGATGTGCAACGGCGCAAGTTCTTCCTGCCGGTCCGCCCCATCGAGCACTACCTCTCGCGGCTGGAAGAGGCCGGGTTTCGAATTCTCGAGGTGACGCACCTCCCCATCGAGGCCCACGTCGATCAGTGGTACGAGTTCCTCAGCGCCTACCACGACGGAGTGCTGGGCTGGATCGGCGGATCGAAGCGCATCGAGGGCAGGGGACCGACCGCGGAGGCGGTGGAAGATCGCCTTCAGATCCTCCGCGACGCGCTCGCCGACATCTTCCCCAATTCCGGCAGTTTCCGCGCCATCTGGACCTACATCAACGCCGAGAGGCCCGAGGACCTTTAACCTGACGGGACCTCCCTACGCGGTCCCCTTGAGAATCTTGTTCCAGTAGAGCCAGGGCAACACCTTGTCGACTGACTTTCGCTCACGTTCTGTCCTTCCTGCACGGCCGCAAGGGCTGTTCGCACACCGATCTGTCGGAAGTTCAGTCCATTGTACCTGGTCGCGAGTTGAGGGCCGTAACACCTAAATGGGGAGAAAAGGTTAGAATATCGACTTCCAGTGTCCCGTTTTGGCCGCCAAAGTGAACTTCCCTTTTTAGAAGGGGGCTTGCGAGGGAACCAGTGGCACGATCGTTTAACAGCACCGTCCTCCAAATGTGGCGCAAGCCGCGTGAGGTATCGATTCTCGCCGATTTGTCGCGGCTGATGGCCGCTGCTGCTCACGAGATCATTGAACACCAGGAGAGTTCGCGGTTCTTCTCCTGGATGCAACTTGAAGCGCCGACGCGTTTCCCGGAGTTCTTCGATCAAGCGGGCGATGGCCAAGCGCGGCGAGCGATGGCGACCTCCTTGGGCCTCGCTCTGTGGAACGCCACTCCCTTACCAGACCACGGCTACCGACCGGCCCCGCTGGCACCCGCCGAAGGGCAAGATCCTTGCCCCTGTCAATCCGCGGAGCCCTACGTCGCTTGCTGCGGACGGTTTGCCGCCTTCCCCGGCCTCGAGACCGAGCAGATGTGGCTCTACGTCGTCGAAGAACTCTCCGACGAGCAGCTCTGGCAGGTGGGCCGGGCCGGTGTGCTACCCCCGGTCGAGCTCGAAGGTGCCTCTCGACGGCTGCTGGACGGTGGTTCTCCCCGCCGTGCGCTACGGCTCCTGGCTCCGCTCTTTTCCGATCCGTCGAAGCTGACCGCCGAGCATGAGCCTTTGCTGGGCCCGCTTCTCCAAGCCTTCGCGGCGATCGAGTCTGGAATGCCTGGCACTGCTCTGAAACGGCTCTCGTCTACTCTCAGGCCCCCTCTGTCCGGGGCCCTCGAACTCCGCCATGCCACCTTCCTGGCCGACGCTGAGCAGTGGGAAGAGGCATGGTCTTGTTTCGCCCGTGCCCAGCGGGAAGATCCGCGCCGCCAAGCCCTTCCAGCCGTCGAAGCCTTCCTCTTGCTGACCGAGGGGCACCCCTCTCGCGCCGCCTTGCGGGCCCGCTTCTGGCTCGCTCAGCGACGTCGTGCCGAGCCTACCCACGGATCGGCGATCGGCGTCTTCTTGCAACAGGTTTCCGCCGACCCGCAAGCCACCCGCGCCGCCTACGTTCACACGGGCGCGCCGCGCCCCTGCCAGGATTTCCTGGCCGCCATGCTCCGTCTGGACTGACCTCTCCTAGCCTGATTAGGTCTTAACTTTGGGGGGGTAGGTCGGATTCCATCCGCGATGCCATTGTGCAAGGGTGAGCGCATGGCTATTCCTGCACAGCGCTCCCCTTGCTTCCGAAGCGCGGCCCTCACTCCCTATCCTGTACTGGGGCAACCGAGGATTTACGAGGTGTACGTCACCTGGTGTTACTCTGGTTTCCATGTTGGCATCCGCCCTGGTGTCCAGGGTGCTCCGGCCGCTTCGAGTTCGGCCTCCAGAGCCTTGAGTTCGAAGCCTACTACCTGGCGAACCCTTTCGAGCAGCGGAGCAAACGCCTCCGCGGCGGCCGTGTAACTGGCCCGATTCGTGCCTGTCGGTCTCGAAGTCGACCTCCACTGCGACCCCACAATCCTACCGACCCGGCCGTAGATCGATGGCGGGATCGGCTCACTGCGACGACCAATCGTTCGGTCGCCGAACAGCTCTTCTTGCAGCTCGGTCAGTTGATTGCCAAGTTCGTCAAGCTTCGTCAAGAGAGCTCGATCCGCCGCCGGAGTGTCTCGAATCGCTCGCGCCATGTGGCGCAACCTCTCTTGCGCTTCCTTGACCACGCCCGCCACGCCCAGTACGGCACGGTTGAGCCGCGCCACCTTGGCCTGGAAGGCCGACAATACCGCCCGGTCGGTCGCCGGTAGGGTCGCGGTGCCCAACACGACCGCCTCGAACTCCTGGACTTCGCCGAGCTGCCGTGCCTCACCATCGACGACCGTGGCCAACGACACCGAGTAGCTTCCCGGCATCGCCAATGGACCTTCGGAACTACCAGCGAAGGGGTTGTACGGACCTGGAGGGGTCAGATCTACTGGATCGCTCGACGGGTAACGCAGGTCCCAGGCAACCCGGTGCATGCCGCTCGAAGTCGCTCCTTCGAGGCGACGCACCACGTTGCCCGCACTGTCTTTGACCGTCAGCACAACCCGTGGGTCCGACTCTCGATCCTCGGCCCGCAACTCCTCCCAGCTCGGGTAGTAGACCGCCTCCTCCGCCTCGATCGCCTTCTTCTCCGCCTCCTGGCGACGCTCTTCGCGACTCTCTAGCCCTTCTTTGAGATAGTAGGTGAAGACGGCGCCAAAAGGCGGGTTGTTCGCAGTGTAGAAGCTATCGCCTTGGAAGCTCTTCCCGGGTAGACCGAGGGGAAGACTGGGGATGTACATCCAGCTATCGCGCACCCCGAACAGCACGGCTTCGGCCTCTAGGGAACTCTCGGTGAGTCCACGCAGCGG
>QIHU01000137.1 GCA_003231035.1 Acidobacteriota bacterium | reverse complement strand
GACATCAGGAGGACTTCGTGAAGATTCACGAGTATCAAGCCAAGGAACTTTTGCGCCGCTATGGCGTTGCCACGCCGCGCGGCAAGGTTACCGAGTCGGCCGACGAAGCGGCTGAGATCTGTCAGGAATTCGGCGGCAGGTGCGTGATCAAGGCACAGATTCACGCCGGGGGTCGCGGCAAGGGCGGCGGTGTCAAGCTCGCCGGCTCACCCGAGGAGGCTCGCCAGTTGGCTGGGGAGATTCTCGGCATGCAGTTGGTGACCCCGCAGACCGGGCCGCAGGGGCAAGAAGTGCGCAAAGTGCTGGTCGAAGAGGCGCTCAACATCGCCACTGAACTCTATCTGTCGGTGACCCTCGATCGGCAGAGCGAATTGCCGGTCATCATGGCTTCGCTCGCCGGTGGGATGGACATCGAAGAGGTGGCGGCCAAGGACCCGAGCGCCATCATGCGTCAGCCGGTCGATCCCCATTTGGGGCTGCTTCCCTTCCAAGCCCGCGCGGTGGCCCACGGCCTCGGTTTGACCGGTAAAACGGCTCGCCAGGCGGCCAAGCTGGTTGGATCTCTAGTGAAGGCATACCTCGATAGCGACGCCTCCCTGGTCGAGATCAACCCGCTGTTGATCACCGGCGAGGGGGATGTGATCGCCCTCGATGCCAAGATGAGCTTCGACGACAACGCTCTCTTCCGCCACCAGGATGTGGCGGCGATGCGCGATATCGCGGAAGAGGACGCCAAAGACGGTGACATTGGCTGCATGGTCAACGGCGCCGGCTTGGCGATGGCGACCATGGACATCATCAAACTCCACGGTGGCGATCCGGCCAACTTCCTCGATGTGGGGGGGTCAGCCAGCGAGCAAGCGGTGCAGAAGGCGTTTGAGATTCTGGCCAACGACCCGCAGGTCAAGGCGGTGCTGATCAACATCTTTGGCGGTATCGCGCGCACCGACCGCATCGCCAACGGCGTGGTGGCGGCCTTGGCCGCCTTGGGCGAGGTCGACATGCCGGTGGTGGTTCGCCTGGAGGGAACCAACGTCAAGCAAGGGCGGCAGATCCTCAAGGATGCCGATTTCGATTTTATCGTCGCCGAACAGATGGCGGATGCCGCCGAGAAAGTGGTCGCCGCGGCGGCCGGGAGGCAATAGCAATGGCAATCTGGGTCAATTCAGACACCCGCCTCCTGGTGCAGGGCATCACCGGCAAGGAAGGGACCTTTCACGCTCTGGGCTGTCGCGAGTACGGCACCCAAGTCGTCGCCGGGGTCACTCCAGGTAAGGGCGGGCAAGAGGTCGACGGCATTCCCGTTTTCGATTCGGTCGCCGAGGCCCGCGAGGCGACCGGGGCCAACGCCAGCATGATCTTCGTGCCGCCGCCCTTCGCCGCCGATGCGGTGATGGAGGCGGCCGCCGCCGGCATCGAGCTGACGGTGTGCATCACCGAAGGGGTTCCGGTCAACGACATGCTCAAGGTCAAGACCTTCCTCGAAGATCATCCCACCCGCTTGATCGGCCCCAACTGCCCAGGCACGATTAGCCCCGGTTTGGCCAAGATCGGCATCATGCCGGGTCATATTCACCTGCCGGGCAAGGTCGGCGTGATCAGCCGCTCTGGAACGCTGACTTACGAGGCGGTCTGGCAGCTGACCAACCTCGGCCTGGGCCAATCGACCTGCGTCGGCATCGGCGGCGATCCGATCATCGGTACCCGGTTCATCGACGCCCTCTCCGCCTTCGCCGAAGACGACGACACCGAGGCGGTGGTGATGATCGGGGAGATCGGTGGCACGGCGGAGGAAGAGGCCGCCGCTTGGATCGAGGACAACTACGACCGACCGGTCGTCGGTTTCATCGCCGGGCGCACCGCCCCTCCGGGACGTCGCATGGGCCACGCCGGGGCGATCATCGCGGGTGGTAAGGGCACGGCGGGCGAGAAGATGGAAGCCCTGCGCGAGGCGGGGATTCACGTTGCCGAGTCGCCGGCCGATATGGGCAGCGCGGTGGCCAAGGCGCTGGGCCGCTGAGCACTTTGGAGCCGTTGAGTGCCACCGGGTCGAGGAATGCACCATGGTGAATGATTCACAACTACCCGAGTCGGACCTCTTCGCCACTGCCCTCAGCGGCAGTGGCTGGTTGGCCCTTCTCGGTGGCGGCGAGTTCAGCTTCGGCGAGACCTTACTGGCCGACCGTGCTTGGGTGGAGAAGGCTCCGCCCGGCCCGATTGGTTTTCTCCCGGCGGCCAGTGGTTCACAAGACTACGGCGATCATTTCGCCGCCTACATGGCGGAGGCTTTCGATCGCCAGGTGGAGACCCTGCCCATCTACCGGACTAAGGATGCGCGGCGGATTCGAAACAGCGAGCGCATCGCGGAGTGCGCCGCCATCTACATCGGCGGCGGTGTAGCCGACCATTTGCTCGACACCCTTCTCGGTTCGCCGGCGCAGGAGGCACTGCTCGCCAAAGTGGCCTCGGGCGGGGTGGTGGCAACGATCGCCGCGAGCGCCCAAGCCGCCGGTTCGACGGTGCGCTCGCTGCGAGGAGCGCGGACGCTCGCCGGTTTGGGGTGGCTTCCCTCCACCGCGATCGATGTCAATTTCGATCCGACCCATGACCGACGGCTGCGCCAAATGGTCGCCGAACCCGGCACCCGCTTCGGCCTGGGTCTACCTGCCGGATCGGCCCTCTTGCTCGGCGGCGAGGGAGCCGTGGAATCGGTCGGCCTCTGCTTCACCTTGGGCGACGCGGACGACGATCTCACCGCCTTTGGCGATGAGTAACCCGCGCCGTCTCCGACCTTTTCTTAGTTCGTATATTACCCACGGAATTCCTTAGCCGTCCTAGCGCTGAGTGACTCGATAGGAGCCCCATCATGTCCACGACCCTGACCATTCTCAAGCCCGATACTGTCGCCGCGGGCAATGCCGGGAAAGTACTGGCCTTGCTCGAAGAAAAGGGCTTCACCCTTCGCGCCCTCAAGGTGGTGCACCTGACCGAGGATCAAGCCAAAGCCTTCTATGCGGTGCACAGCGAGAAGGGGTTCTACGGCAGCCTGGTCAAGTTCATGACTGAAGGGCCGGTGATGCCGGCGGTGCTGGAGCGCGACGACGCCGTCCCCTACTTGCGCGAGGTGATGGGCGCCACCGACGTCTCCAAGGCCGCCGAAGGCACCGTGCGCGCCCTCTACGGCACTTCGATCGAGCGCAATGCCATCCACGGTAGCGATTCGGCCGAGAACGCCACCCTCGAGACCGCCTTCTTCTTCTCGACCTCCGAACTGATCGCCGCCCGGTAGTCTGTCGTATGGCATATCGAGGGGCTGAGGCGGCGCCGGTGAGCTGCATTCCTAGGGCGCGGCGGGGCCGGATCATGGGGCGCTTCTGCACTCGTTGCGGTTCGGTCTTTTCACTCTTTGGCGAGCGTCACCAGGGCAAGCCGTTGCACGGCAAGGACCATGTGGGGGTGCCCTGCTCGCATGAGGGGGAGCGTTTCACGGCCGGACAAAGCTGGTGGGAAGAGGCGGTCGAAGTGCTGCCCCCGCCTCCCGAGGCTGAGGAGCCGGCACCAGTTTGAACTCACCGAGAACTTGCTTCTCCCGTCTCCGTAGAATGAAGACAGGAGGAGCGAAGCGATGAGTCAGTTACCAGCCATCCGCGTTGAGCGGTTGGCCAAGAGATATGACGATATTCGGGCAGTCGACGGGATCTCGTTCGAGGTTCGCCAAGGCGAGATCTACGGCCTGCTGGGGCCCAACGGAGCGGGCAAGACCACCACGCTTTCGATGCTCGCTGGCCTCTTGCGCCCGGATGGGGGGCGGATCCTCTACGATGGGCTCGATTTCGCCGCCGATCCGAAGAAGATCAAAGCGGGAATCGGCGTTGTGCCGCAAGAAACCGCGGTGTATCAAGATCTCTCGGCCTTGGAGAACCTCCGCTTTTGGGGTGGTCTCTACGGCTTGACCGGCGCGCGGTTGAGCGCCGCTTGCACATCGATGCTGGACAAAGTCGGTTTGACTCCCCGCGCCAAAGATCCGGTCAAGACTTACTCCGGGGGGATGAAGCGGCGGCTGAACTTGGCTCTGGGGTTGATCCACGACCCCAAAGTGATCTTGCTCGACGAACCCACCGTGGGTATCGATCCGCAAGCGCGGTTGAACATCTTGGATGTCGTTCGCGAAGTGGCGGCCAGAGGCACCGCGGTGCTCTACACCACGCACTACCTCGAAGAGGCGGAGGGGCTATGCAACCGCATCGGTATTCTGGACCATGGCGAACTCCTGGCCGAGGGGACCCTGGCCGAGCTGGAGACCATGGTCGGTGAAGGCGAGGTGGTGACGGTTACGGGCCGTTTCGATGTGGACGACATTTCGATGCACATCGGCCGGCTCGAAGGCATACGGGTGCTGAGCGCGGACGGGCAGAAACTGGTCATCGCCACCGAAGCGCCCGAAGCTCTCAGGGGCCGGGAGGGCCAGCGCCGCAGCCGCGGTTTGGAACTCTTGGAGACGGTTCTGGGCGGGGACTTTCAGATCGACTCGGTCTCCATCAGACCGCCCAGTCTCAACGGCCTCTTCCTCAAACTGACCGGTCGCGAGCTGCGCGACTGATGGGCCGGCTATGGGCCATGGTTCGCAAGGATCTCGCGCGCCGTCGACGAGCGCCGCTGGCCTTTCTGGTCACTCTTTCCTTTCCGGTGCTTCTTTCGCTGATCATCACGCTAGCTTTCGGTGGCGGGGGTTCGCCGCGCATTCCCAAGGTGAAGTTGCTGGTCGAAAACCGGGACGAGGGTCTTGTTGGCCGTCTGGTGATGGGTGCCTTTGGAGCCGAGCAGATGGCCGAGCATTTCGAGATCGAAACGGTCGGTGAGGAGGGCCGGGAGAGAATCGGCAAGGGAGAGGCTTCCGCCCTCCTCGTGATTCCGGAGGGGCTGACCCGCGCCGTGCTCGACGGCGAACCGGCGACGCTGGAACTGATCCGCAACCCGGCGCAAGGGATCATGCCGGAGATCGCCGAGCAGGCGGTGACCGTTCTTGTCGATCTGTTGGATGGCGGGAGCCGCCTCTTGCGCGGCCCGCTCGATCAGCTCTCCGGCTTGGTCGACCGAGACCGGGGACCGAGTGATCTCGAGGTGACACAGATGGCCATTTCCACCCGCAAGGCGCTCGAACAGGTCTCTGACTTGCTGTTTCCTCCGGCTATCGAGCTGGAGACCTTTACCGAGGAAGAGGATAGCGAAGAGAAGGGGTCCAACGGGGGCTCGATCTTTCTTTTCGTCCTGCCGGGTATCTCGGTGATGGCGCTGTTTCTGATCGGTGACCAAGCGATGCGGGACCTAGGGGCCGAGCAAACTCTAGGCACCTTGCAGCGGCAGATGGCGGGGCCGTTCGGGGTCGGTACCCTCGTCGTAGGCAAGGCTCTTTTTACCGGCTGCCTCGCTTCCATCGGGGT
>QIHU01000229.1 GCA_003231035.1 Acidobacteriota bacterium | reverse complement strand
TCCATCTCGCGGGCGCCGACGTTGGAGGTCATCAGCAGGATGATGTGACGGAAGTCGACTTGCTTGCCGTTGGTGTCGGTCAAGGTGCCGTGGTCCATCACTTGGAGGAGGAGGGCGAAGACGTCGGGGTGAGCCTTCTCGATTTCGTCGAGCAGCAGCACGGCGTGCGGATTCTTGGCGACCGCTTCGGTGAGCAAGCCACCGCGGTCGAAACCGACGTAGCCGGGGGGCGCTCCCACCAGTCGCGAGACGGTGTGTTGCTCGCGGTACTCGCTCATGTCGAAGCGGAGGAAGGCGATTCCCATCACTTCGGCCAGCCGCTTGGCGGTCTCGGTCTTGCCGACCCCGGTGGGGCCGGTGAGGAGGAAGGAGCCCACCGGTTTCTCCCCTTCGCGCAGGCCAGCGCGGGCGACCTTGATGGCGGTGACCAGCCGCTCGATAGGTAGCTCTTGGCCGTAGACGTGGGCCTTGAGTTTCTCTTCGAGCCTCGCTAGCCGTTCGCGGTCGCCGCCGTGGACGCGGCGGGCGGGAATTTGCGCCATGGTGGCCAGGACCTTTTCGATCTCGCGGCTGCCGATACGGTGCACCCCGCGCAGGGCGGCGGCGGCGCCCGCTTCGTCGAGCAGGTCGATCGCCTTGTCGGGCAGTTTGCGGTCCCGCAGGTAACGGTCGGCCAGCTCGGCGGCGGCGCGCAGCGCCGGCCGGGTGAAGGTCACTTCGTGGTGTGCTTCGTAGTGCTCCTTGAGACCGGTGAGAATGTCGACCGTCTCTTCTACCGAGGGCTCGGCGAGGTCGATCTTCTGGAACCTACGGGCCAGGGCGGCATCGCGCTGGAAGGTTTGCCGGAACTCTTCCCAGGTGGTGGCGCCAATGACCCGCAGCCAGCCGCCCGCCAGGGCCGGCTTGAGGAGGTTGGAGGCATCCATGGTGCCGCTGCCGGCGCTGCCGGCGCTGATCACGGTGTGGATCTCGTCGACGAAGAGGATCGGCTGCTCGGCCTCCTCACCGCCGCGCCCGGCGCGCTCTTCAAGGGCGGCGAGGACCGCCTTGATCCGGTTCTCGAAGTCGCCACGGTATCGTGTGCCGGCGACTAAGGCGCCCAGATCCAGCCGGTAGATGCGGGTGTTGTGGAAAGCTTCGGGGACTTCACCACCCGCGATCTTGAGCGCCAGCCCTTCGACCATCGCGGTCTTGCCCACCCCGGGATCGCCCACGAAAATGGGGTTGTTCTTGCGCCTTCGCCTGAGGATGTGCAGGGTTCGTTGGAGCTCGCTCGCCCGACCGATCAGCGGGTCGATCTTGCCTTGGCGGGCGAGTTCGGTCAGCTCCAGGGTGAAGGCGGCGAGAGCCTTCGCACCGTCGGGTACAGCCTCTTCGGTGCCAGGGTCGTCCCCAGTTTCGGCATCCTCGCGGAGGTGGCCAAGGGTCAGTCCGCCGAGTTTGGAGACTCCGTGTGCCAGGTAGTTGACCACATCCAGGCGGGTGACGCCTTCCTCGGCGAGGATTTGGACGGCGGGGGAGTCGGGTTCTTTGAACAGCGCCACCAAGAGATCCGCAACCTGAACCTCCTCGCGGCCGGACGATTCCACTTGCAGGGCCGCGTCGGTCACCACCCGCTGAAAGGCGAGGCTCGGCTTGGGTTCACCGAGGAGCGTGGAGTCTTCCAGGTCGGCGGGCAGAGGCTCGATCTCGGTGTCGAGGTAGTGGGCCAGGCGGGTGGAGAGGCGAGCTGTCTCGGCGCCGGCGTGGCGCAACACTTTGGCGGCGGCGGGGTCGAGGACGAGGGCGCGCAGCAGGTGTTCGAGGCTGGCGTACTCGTGACCCAGGCGGGCCGCTTCGGTCATCGCCACGGAGAGCGAGATTTGGCTGTCGTCGGAGAGTTTCAAAGGGGGATCTTTCGCTGATCTAGGATACCGCCTCTTGGCCACGAGTGGCGGGGGAGAGGTCGGTCGCTACTCCGCCTCGAGGGTCAGCAGCAGGGGCATGCCGGTGGAATGAGCCTCGGTGGTGACTTCGGCGATCTTGGTTTCGGCTTGGTCCTTGGGATAGATCCCGGCGACGCCGACCCCTTTGTGATGCACTTCGAGCATGACGCGAGTGGCCTCGGCCGGAGCCTTGTGAAAGTAGCGAGAGAGCACCTCGACCACGAACTCCATGGAGGTGAAATCGTCGTTGTGGAGGAGGACTTTGAAGCGTTTGGGGCGTTGGGTCTTGCGCCGTTGTTGTGTGGCCGGCGCGCCAAGACCCTCCTCCTCGAAGTGGGGCGGGCGGGGCATGTTGGGCTAGCCGGTGGCCGCGGTGTTGTTAGACGGAGTGCTGGAAGGCGAAGCACAAAGCGCTTCGAGTCGCTCGGGGTCGCCTTGCAAGGCCAACCGTTGCATGTAGTGGTGGACGGCGCGCAAGCCGCCGAGTTCCTCGCCGCCGCCAGCTCGGCCCGGACCGCCGTGGACCAGCTGTGGCATGACGATGCCGTGGCTGGTCGATTCCCCGGCCGCCTTCTCGTTCATGAGCAACAGGCGGCCGTGGAAGGGGGCGATGGCGAAGGTGAGGTCGCGGATGAAGTCGGCATCTTCGCTGAAGGCGGAGGCGACCAGGCTGCCGCCACCCTTGCGCACCAGCGCCGCGGCGCTGGCATTGTCGTCGTAGGCGAGCACCGTGGCCACGGGGCCGAAGACTTCCACTTCGTGCACCACGGTTGCGTTAGCAGGGTCGGTGGCGCGCAGCAATATGGGCTCCAGGAAGGCGCCCGCCGTGCCTCCGCCCTCGGCCGCGAACTCGCCGCGCTGGGGGTCGCCGGAGACGATCTGAGCCTCTTGCGCGAGTTGCGCAATCCCTCGACGGGCCGTCTCCACGGCACCGCGGTCGACCAGCGGTCCCATGCGAACCTTGACTTCGGGGTTGCTCGGATCGCCGACGGTGGTGCCGGTCAGCCGTGCTTTCAGGGCATCGATCACCGCCGACTCCCGCGCCGCCGGCACCAGAATGCGGCGAATCGCGGTGCACTTTTGGCCCGCCTTGCCGGTCATCTCGGAGACCACCTCTTTGATGAACAAGGCGAAGAGAGGCGAGTCGGGCTCGACATCGGGACCGAGGACGGCGGCGTTGAGCGAGTCGGCCTCGACGTTGACCCGCACGGCGTTCTTGACCAAGTTGGGGTGGCTGCGAATCGTGCAGCCGGTCTTAGCCGAGCCGGTGAAGGCGAGGACGTCCTGGCAGGTCAGGTGATCCAGCAGGTCGCCCACCGAGCCGCTGATCAGTTGCAAGGAGCCCTCGGGCAGGACTCCAGATTCGATGATTAGTTCGACCATGCGCACGGTCAGCCATGCGGTGGGAGTCGCCGGCTTGACGATCGTTGGCATGCCCGCCAGCAGGCTCGGCCCTAGTTTTTCGAGCATCCCCCAGGAGGGGAAGTTGAAGGCGTTGATCTGCACCGCGACCCCTTCGAGCGGCACGCGGATGTGGCAACCGACGAAGGTACCCTCTTTGGACAACCGCTCGACCCCGCCGTCCACCAGGAAGTTGCTCTCGGGCAGGTGGCGCCGGCCGAGGCTTGCAAAGACGGCGATGGCGGCGATGCCGCCCTCGATGTCGACCCAGGCATCCCGCTTGGTGGCGCCGTAGGTGGCGGCGATCTCATACAGCTCGGGGAGGTGCTCGTTGAGCACTTGGGCGATCTTGCGCAGCAGCGCCGCGCGTTCGCGCATGTGCATGGCGCGTAGCGCCGGGCCGCCCACCGCGCGGGCGTGGTCGAGCATGGCGGCCAAATCGAGGCCGGTCGAATCGACGCTGGCGATCGGCTCGCCGGTGACCGCGTGGTGGAGCACTCGGCCTTCGCCGGTGCCTTCGTGCCACTGCCCGCGGGCATAACTCTTGAGCTGAATCATCGAAATCTCCTTGAGGCGACCGCCGACCGAGCGGGCCGAGGCCGAAGGCGTTTACTGTACCTGCTCGCGCGTTTTGAGGAACCCCAGGTCGGGCCAATCGTCGCTCGTCACTTGCAGATGCCAGGGGTTGCGGGCCAGGAAGACGGGCAAGCCGTCGTGATCATGAGCGAGGGCGGAACGGTTGGCGTCTTTGAACTTCTTGAGGATCTTCTCATCCTTGGCTTCTATCCACCGAGCGGTGTGCAGCGTGGTCCCCTCGAAGCGCACCGGAATGTTGTACTCGGAGCGAATGCGCGAGGCCAAGACCTCGAACTGAAGGGCGCCGGCAACCCCGACGATCCACTCCGAGCCCTGCTCGGTACGAAAGACCTGGGCGGCGCCCTCCTCGGCGAGTTGCAGCAGTGCTTTGCCCAGGTGCTTGGCGCGCATTGGGTCCTCTGGGCGAACCCGCTTGAGCAACTCGGGGGCGAAGCTGGGAATGCCGGTGAAGTGCAAATGCTCGCCCTCGGTCAGCCCATCGCCGATGCGCAGATTCCCATGGTTGGGCAGACCGATGATGTCGCCGGCCCAGGCCTCTTCGGCCAGCTCACGCTCGCGGGCCAGGAAGAGGACCGGGTTGTGGATCGCGATGGTCTTGCCGGTACGCGGGTGGAGGAGTTTCATGCCACGCCGGAAGCGGCCGGAACAGAGCCGCACGAAGGCCAGCCGGTCGCGGTGGCGCGGGTCCATGTTGGCCTGGATCTTAAAGACGAAGCCGGTCACCTTGTCCTCGAGGGGGTCGATCAGCCGTTCGCGGGTGGGCTGTGGCTGGGGGGAGGGGGCACGTTCGCCCAACCCTTCCAACAGCTCGCGAACCC
>QIHU01000214.1 GCA_003231035.1 Acidobacteriota bacterium | reverse complement strand
TTGAGCACGAAGGCGATGCGCACCGCCCGTTCGCCCAGCCCGGGAGTGGCGTAGAAGCCGGCGGCCGGGGCCAGCATCACCGTCTCGCCGCCGTCGTCGAAATCCGACAACAGCCAGGCGCAGAAACGCTCGGCGCTGTCCACCGGAAGTTCGACGAGGGCGTAGAAGGCGCCGTTGGGCTTGATGCCGGAAACGCCAGGGAGCGTCTCGAGCACTTCGAAGGCGGCATCCCGGCGAGCCCGGTACTCCCCCAGCGCCGCCTCGAAGTACTCGGCGGGGGTATCGAGAGCGGCCTCGGCCGCCAGCTGCTCCAGGGTCGGCGGGCAGAGCCGTGCCTGGCCGAAGCGCAGGACGGAGTCTAGAACCGCCTGGTTGTGGGTCACCAAACAGCCGATGCGGGCCCCGCAAGCGCTGTAGCGTTTCGAAACGCTGTCGACCAGGATTCCGCGTTCGTCCATGCCGTCGAGATGAAAGAGCGAGCAATGCTCGCCCACGAAGACAAACTCGCGGTAGACCTCGTCCGAAATGAAGAAGAGGTCGTGCTCGAGCACGATCTCGCGCAACCGTTCCAGTTCCTCGCGCGAATAGACATACCCGGTCGGGTTGTTCGGATTACAGAGCAAGATCGCCTTGGTACGCGGGGTGATTCGGGCTCGAATCTCCGCGTTCGACGGCAGGCTGTAGCCCTGATCGCCGCGCGAGGTCACCGGCACCAAGCGCACTCCGGTCTCCGCCGCGAAGCCGGCGTAATTGGTGTAAAAAGGCTCCGGGGTGATCACCTCGTCGCCCACATCGGTCACCGCCATCATGGCGAAAATAATCGCTTCGCTGCCGGCGGTGGTGACCAGAATCTCTTCCTTGTCCACCGCGATGCCATGGCCGCGGTAGTACCGACTCAGCCCCTCGCGGTAACTCCACAACCCACCCGAATGGCCGTACTCGAGCACCTTCAGATCGTGGTTGCGATAGGCATCGAGCATGCCTTGCGGCGTCTCGATGTCAGGCTGACCGATATTCAGATGATAAACGTGCACGCCCCGTCTCTTGGCCGCCTCGGCGAGCGGTACCAATTTACGGATCGGCGACGCCGGCATTCGTTCAGCGCGCTGAGAGATCTGAGCCATCGAGATAGGTCTCCACTATCGGGTAAGGCGTCATTGTGGAAAAAAGGACCGGCCCCTGTCCAGCCTTTGGCAACAACAGACTACTCTGCGAGTACAATCGCCGCCATGAGAATCATTGTTCTTGGCGCCGGACGTGTAGGGGCCACCATGGCAAGGGACTTGGCCAAGGAAGGCGAACACCGAGTCACCCTCGCCGATGCCTCGAAAGCGAGCCTAGATCGCTTCTCCGGTGACTCCGCCATCTCCACTCTTCAGGTCGACGCCACCGACTCCACCGACCTTGCCGGCGCCCTCGACGAACAAAATTTGGTGATCGGCGCCGTGCCTGGCCACCTCGGCCTCGCCATGCTGCGGGCGGTGATCGAGCTCGGCAAAGATGTGGTCGACATCTCCTTCTCGCCGGAGGATCCCCGACAACTCGACGCTCTCGCCCGCGAGCGCGGCGTGGTGGCGGTGGTCGACTGCGGCATCGCTCCCGGCTGCGGCAACCTGATTCTCGGCCACTTGAGTACAGTCCTCGACCCGATCGACAATTTCGAGTGCTACGTCGGCGGCTTGCCGACCGTGCGCACCTGGCCCTACGAGTACAAGGCGGTCTTCTCGCCCATCGACGTGATTGAGGAATACACCCGGCCGGCCCGCTACCGCACCGGCGGCAAAGAGGTCACCTTCCCAGCCCTGACCGAACTCGAACTGATGGATCTACCCGGCGTCGGCACCGTCGAGGCCTTCAACACCGATGGGCTGCGCACCCTGCTGGACTTCGATGTGGCGGAAATGAAGGAAAAGACCCTGCGCTACCCCGGCCACGTCGAGCGCATGCGGATGCTGCGCCACACGGGCTTTTTCAGCGAGGAGCCGATCGAGGTCCCCACCGCCGACGGGGGCACGGCGCGCATCCGACCCATCGACCTCACCGCGCGCCTGCTCTTCCCGGCCTGGCGACTGGCCGAGGGCGAGGAGGATCTGACCGTGATGCGGGTCCTGGTCGAGGGCATCGAGGCTGGCCAGTCGGTGCGCTACACCTTTGACCTTCTCGACCGTTTCGACCGCGCCACCGGCACCACTTCGATGGCGAGGACCACCGGCTACACCTGCACCGCCGTCGCCCGCGCGGTCGCCTCGGGTCTCTTTAGGCGACCGGGTGTCTCGCCGCCGGAAACGGTCGGCAAGGAACCTGGCTGTTTCGACTTCATCATGGAGCAGCTCGCCGCCCGTGGCGTCGTCTTCGAGCGCACCGTGAATCGAATCGAGGAGCGCCGATGAGTATCCGTACCGCCATCCTCGGCACCGGCTGGGGAACCCAAATCCAGGTTCCCGCCTTCCGCCACGCCGGTCTCGACGTCAACGCCATCTGGGGCCGGACCGAGGACAAGGCCAGCGCCGCCGCCACCAAACTCGGTATCGCTCAGTACAGCAGCAACTGGCGCGCCCTCGTCGCTCATCCGTCGATCGATCTGGTCTCGATCGTCACCCCTCCCCACACCCACGGCGAGATCGCCATCGCGGCGCTGGCGGCCGGCAAGCACGTCTTGTGCGAGAAGCCCATGGCGCTCGATGCCGAGCAGGCCAGCGCCATGTTGAGCGCCGCGGGCAAGAGCAAAGACCGCGTCGCCTTGATCGACCACGAGCTGCGTTTCGTGCCCATCCGCCGCAAGCTGCGCGAGATGGTGCGCGGCGGCTGGCCCGGCGAGTTGCTGCACATCGCGGCGACCATCGAGAGCGGCTGGCGCCTCGACCCCGGGCGGCCGTGGGATTGGTGGTCACAGGCCGAACTCGGCGGCGGTATTCTCGGCGCCCTCGGTAGCCATGTGATCGACAGCTTGATGTGGATGACCGGCCTCTCGATCGAGGCGGTCAGCGCCATGCTGCGCCCGATGATCCCCATGCGGCCCGACGCGAACGGCGAGGAGCAAGCGGTCAGCGCCGACGAATACGCCACTCTCTTGCTTCGTTTCGAAGGTGGCGCCAGCGGCCTGATCGAGCTCACCTCGTGCGCCCCCGGTGAAGAGGTCACCCGGATCACCGTCACCGGCAAGAGCGGAAAACTCACCTACAACGGGTCCCGTCTCTTCGCCGAGCGGCCGGCCACCAAGGCGCTGCCGATCGAGGTTCGAGATCCCACCCGCTTGCCCCCGGGCTTGGTGGACAGCGAGTGGTCGCGCGGCACCGTCCATTTCGCCCGTGCCTTGAAGCTGGCCTTGTCGACCGGCGACCGAGCCCCGATCCAAGACGCCGCCACCTTCGCCGATGGGCTCAAAGTGCAACGGGTCCTCGACGCCGCCCGCGAATCGAGCCAAACCAGCCCGTGGAGCACCACCGCGGCTACGCCCTCCGGCAACAGCTGGGTGCAGGTCTAGATGTACTCTCGAAGCCCCATCCGCGGCGGCCGCATGGGCGGCGGTTTCGGCGATCTCTTCGGCGGCCCGGCGCCGCGCGACATCCTTGCCCTGCTGATCGTCGTGGGGGTGACCTTCACCCTCCAGGCATTCACCAGGGGAAGCGCTTTGGCCGACTTGCTACTCAGCGAGAGCGTCTGGCGGCGTGGGTTTCTCTGGCAATTGGCCACCTACGCCTTCATCGGGCCCTCGGCCCCGACCTTCTGGTTCCTGATCAGCCTGTGGATGCTCTACATGTTCGGTCGCGACGTCTACTCTCAGGTGGGTCGCCGCGGCTTCTGGACCCTCCTCGCCTGGGGAATCGTCGGTGCGGCGATGGTGGCTTGTTCGGTGCAGCTGGCTCTCGGCGGATGGATCGGCAGCTTTAGTCCCTTCGCCGCCATGCAGGGCACCAACACCCTCTTGGTGATCCTGATCTGCGCCTTTGCCACCCTGCACAAGAACGCCACCATTTTTCTCTTCATGGTGCTGCCGATTCGAGCCTTCTGGTTCATCCCGCTGGAGATCGCCCTGGCCTTCATCAGCTTCCTGGGCAGCCATGATCTCGCCAGCTTCCTGGGGACCTGCGCCGCGGTCGGCATCACCTACTCGATGTTGACCCCCGGCGGCCTGCGGCGCATGAGCCGCGAAGGCTGGCTGCGGCTGCAACGGCTGTGGTTTCAACGCCAGTTGCGCTCCGCGCGCAAGCGCGGCAATATTCGCGCGGTTCCCGATCCCCCCGACGACACGGTCAAGAAGGGGCCGTGGGTCAACTAGAGGCCCGGCCGGAAAATGCTAACCTGCCCCCACGATGAGCCCTCAATGGAGCGAATGGCTGAACCTGACAACCCGCTGGTTTCACATCGTGGTCGGCGTGGCCTGGATCGGACAAACCTACCTCTTCAGTAAGCTCGACCGCGCCATGCGGCCGGTGAGTGAGGCGGACCGGCGACGCGGTATCGGTGGCCGGCTGTGGATGGTGCACAGCGGCGGCTTTTATCAGGTCGACAAGCAGGCGCTGACCCCCGAAAACGTCCCACCGAGCCTGCTCTGGTTTCGTTGGGAGGCGGCGCTGACCTGGATTACCGGCTTCATCCTGCTGTGCCTCGTTTACTATTCGAGTGGTGTGCTGCTACCCAGGGACTCTAGCCTGTCGCAATGGGCCGGAATCGGGATTGGGCTGGCGGTGTTGGTCGTTGGCTGGCTGCTCTACGACCTCTTGTGGATGTCCGCCCTGGCCAAGAA
>QIHU01000396.1 GCA_003231035.1 Acidobacteriota bacterium | reverse complement strand
GGGTGAGCAGATCCCGCGAGTCGTAGAGCAGCGGTCGGTCGACCGTCTCTCGCTTCTCGGCGTCCCAGGGTCGGCCTAGGTAGAAGGCCCCCAGCTTTTCGTAGATCGGTAGGGAATCAGCCACGTTCACTCCTCCACAGGGTTCGGATCGGCGCAGTTTACCAAGCTCTGGGGTCGAGATCGTAGGGCAAATCGGTGAGCTTCTCCGGCCCTTCGGGGGCGAGGAAGATCTCGTCTTCCAAGCGAATGCCGAAGCCGGCATGGGGATCGTAGAGGCCGGGCTCGATGGTGATCAGATCGCCGGTCTCCAGAACCCCTTCCGCCCCCGCCTCACGGCGAAAACTCGGATACTCGTGGAGCTCAAAGCCAACCCCGTGGCCGAGGTTGTGCACGTAGCCCACTTCGGTGCCCGGATCGGTCAGCGGGGTGGCGTAACCATCGGCGCTGAGCAGGCTACAGGCCGCGTCTTGCAGCGACGAAGCGCGCAGCGCCTTGCCTTCAGCGCGCCCGCGCAGCTTGCGCTCGACCCGATCGAGGACCCGCAGCAAGGAGCCATGCGCGGCCACCAGCGCTTCCGGGGGGGTACCGACGCAGAAGGTGCGGGTACAATCGGCATAGAGCCAGCCGCGCGGGTAGAGGTCGACCACCAAGGACTCGCTAGAGCGCAAGACCCGGCTGTCCGTGCCCGAGTTGTGCGGCACCGCCCCCTCCTCGGCCGGAGCGATGATGTTGCCCACCGGCTGTTCCAGCCCCAAGGCGGCCAAGGTACGGGCGACCTCCATGCGCAGGCGGCCGACCTTCAAGCGCTCGCCTTGCAGCCAAAGCTCGCCATCGCGCACCTCGCTGCCGGCGAGCAACTCGGCCACCCCACGCATGGCGGTGGTGGTGGCCGCCGCCACCCGGCGGGCGGCGCGCAGTTGGCCTTCGTCTTTCTGCTTGCGCGCCGTGCGCGCCAAGCTCGCGCCAGAAACCAAGGTCCAACCCTCGCCTTCGAGAATTCGCGCCGCCGCGTGCATCTCGCCGACTTCGCCCTGCCCCGCCAAGGCGATCCTGCCCGGCTCAATCCCGCACTCCTCGAAAGCGCGAGAGAGCACTTTGGCCATCGCCGCTTCGCCGGTCGGTAACTCCCGCCACCAGCGGGCCACCTCCAGCAGCTCGGGTGCGAGCAGCGCCAGCCCGGTCGCCGCCGCTTCGTCGCGCTCCATCGGGGTCAGATAAGCCAGCCGAGGTGGCTGAGCGCGCCCCATTACGACGAAGGCTTGAGTCAGATGGACCGGCCCCACAAAGGGGGCCAGATCCGGGTCGCGAGCGGAGGAACCGACCACCAGTAGAGCCTGGCAGCCCAGTTCCTCCAGCCCGGAATCAATCGCCGCTCGCGCGGCCTCAATCACAGGTTGCGCTCGATGAAACTCTCGAAGTTGGCCTTGGGCGCGGCCCCGACCATGCGATCCGCGACCTCACCGTTCTTGAACAAGGCAAAGGCGGGAATTCCCTGGACGCCGTACTTAATCGCCAGTTCCTGGTTGTGGTCGACGTTGACCTTGGCAATGCGCACTTTGCCTTCCATCTCGTCGGCGATCTCGTCGAGGATCGGCCCCACCATCCGGCAGGGACCGCACCACTCGGCCCAGAAATCGACCAGTACCGGCTGCTCCGAGTTCTGGATCTCGCTATCAAAGTTCTCAGTGGTCAGTTCGACGATCTTGTCGTTAGCCATTTCTTATCTCTCCTCGCAGGGGGAATTATCTAGGTAGTGAGCTGGACGCTCCCTCGTGTAAACGTCGTTGGGACGCAAAGTATTCTCGCGTTGCCTCCACGTCCCGGCGAATCTGTGCCGACAGGTCCATCACAGTGCGGAAAATCCGTTCCTCGCGTAGCCTCTTGTTGAAAGCCAGCTCCACCCTTTGCCCATAGACATCGGCCTGGAAGTCCAGAATATGGCTTTCCACCACGTGCCCATAGTTCTCGTAGACCGTCGGCCGGGTGCCTATGTTGGTGACGCTGTCGAAGGTCGCCGGAAAACTTGGAAGTTCGACCCGGGTCGCATAGACACCGTCCATCGGCAGGAGTTCGTTGTCGACCTCCAAGTTGATGGTGGGCCAGCCGATCCGCTGCCCCATGCGATCGCCGCGGGCGATGGTGCCGGTGACGCGATAACCACGGCCGAGCATCTCGCAGGCTGCCTCCACTTTGCCTTCGGCCAAGCACTGGCGAACTCGCGTGCTGGAGATCGCCTCGCCTTGGTAGGGCACCTCCTCCACTCCGTGGGCCACGAATCCCTCTTCGCCACCGATTCGGCGCAGCAGCTCCAGATTCCCTTCCCGCTGGTGGCCGAACACAAAATCGGCACCCACGTAGATCTCTTGCACTCCCAGCCTCCGATGCAAGAAGGAACGGATGAACTCTTCGGCTGGGGTGCGAGCGAAAGCCTCATCAAAACGGACTTCCAGCACCGCATCGATCCCCAGTGCCTCCAGCAAAGCGGCCTTTTGCGGGTCGGTGGTCAAACGGGACGGGGCGGCATCGGGACGCAAGACGGCGACGGGGTGCGGATCAAAGGTGACCACGACCGCACTCAAATCGAGCTTTCGAGCCCGCTCCACCACCTTGTCGATGATCGTTGCCTGACCACGGTGAATCCCATCGTAGTTGCCCACTGTGACCACGGAACCACTGGGTAGATCGGAAGCCTTGGCCGCATTCTTGACGATATCCATGGACGGCCTAACTGCCAACCTCAGCCGAGAGGGCCGGGACCACCCCTGGGGCACCCACCGGACCGACGATTCGGCCGACCAAATCATCGGCATAGGCGTCGGTGATCTCCACTTCGGCGAAGGTCGCCGCCGGAGCTTGCCCATCGTTGATCAGAATACGGCCGTCAATCGAAGGCGCCATTCCCGCGTGGCGCCCTTCCAGCAGGTGCTCGGTTTCCGGAGAGACCCCTTCGACCAGCACCTGCATCACCTTGCCGACCCAGCGCTGGCGTCGCTCCAGGGCGATCGGTTTCTGTTCCTCGAGGAGCCGTTCATGGCGCAGACGAGCGGTGGTCTTGGGAACCCGCCCCGCAAGCCGCGCCGAGGGGGTGTCCTCCTCGGGGCTGAACACGAACCCTCCAAGGTGGTCGAAGCGCACCTGGCGTACAAAGTCGAGCAGGTGATCGAAGTGCTCCTCCTCTTCGCCGGGAAAGCCACAGATGAAGGTGGAACGCAGGAAAATGTCAGCCACCCGCTCGCGGGCCCGGTCGATGATCGCCCGGTAGCGCTCGGCGCTGCCGCCGCGCTTCATGGCGCGCAGTATGTCGGGGTGGCTGTGTTGAAGCGGCATGTCGAGGTAGTTGGTGAAGCGCTCTTCGGCTCCCATTAGGGCCAGCAACCCTTCATCGAGGGTGGTGGGATAGGCGTAGAGGAAGCGGATCCATGGGATCGAGGTCTCGCGCAGCAACTTCTCGACCAAGCGCTCCAGCCCATCGCGACCGAGGCCGATGTCCTCACCGTAGCGAGTGGTGTCCTGAGCGATCAGGCACAGCTCCTGAACTCCTGAACTCTCCAGGCTGCGTGCCTCGGTCACCAAGCTATCGAGCGTGCGGCTGCGGAACTGCCCGCGCCACACCGGAATGGCGCAAAAGGTACAGGGATTGTTGCACCCTTCGGCGACCTTCAAGTAACCAAAACCGCGGGTGGTCAGCAGGCGCTCAGCGGTGTGGTCGAAGACCATGTGCGATGGTTTGGGAGGGGTTGGGCCGCCGCCAAGGCGCACCACCTCGCCAGCCTTCTTCAGGTCGTCGAGACCGATGAAGCCGTCGATCTCGGGGATCGCTTCGGCCAGCTCCTCGGCGTAGCGGTTGACCATGCACCCGGCGACCAGCAGCTTCTTGACGCCGCCGCCGCTCTTCGCTTGGGCGACCTCGAGAATGGCGTCGATCGACTCCTCTTTGGCCTCTTCGATGAAGCCACATGTGTTGACGATAACGGTATCGGCGCGCTCCATCTCGGGGACAATCTCGTATCCCTCCTGGCCGAGTTGACCCAAGATGATCTCTGAATCGACCAGATTCTTGGCGCAGCCGAGGCTGATCATCCCGACGCGGCCGGGGGCCTTGGGTGGTGGTGCCATATGGGGAAGTCTATCGGGTTTTCGCCCCCCGCGGCAGCTACCTCCAAGGAGGATGAAACAATGCCGTCGCGGCACGCGTAGCCTGGTGCAGAACATACAATTCGGGTTCGTCCCGGCGAGGAGTTTCTGAGAGATGAGAATACCGCTGATTTCCGTTCTGGCCCTCTTGGCCACCTTGCTGCCGCTGGGCAGCGCCCGGGCCGGCGGCCCTCCTCGGGCCCACGCGATCGAGAAGGTCCGAATCGTGGTCGCACCCGGTCAGGTGATCGACACGGGAACGGTGGTGATTCGCAATGGAGTCATCGAAGCCGTGGGAGCCACCGTCACCACGCCCGCCGACGCCCGGGTTTGGGACGGTGAAGGATTGACCGTCTATCCAGGCCTGATCGAGCTTTACAGCCGGCGCGGCTGGCCACAAGCGCAAGCCGATTCAGACTCGAACTCGGGCAATACGCCTCCCGAACCTCCCGCCGACGGTCACGATAACGTGCTGGTCCAGCCGCAGCGCGACCTCACCCCGTTCGCCGCCGACGAGGGGCTGGCCCGCAAGCTGCGCGCCGCCGGCTTCACCACCGCCCTGGCGGTGCCGGGCGACGGCCTGCTGCGCGGATCGGCGGTGCTGCTCAACCTCGGCGAGGG
>QIHU01000161.1 GCA_003231035.1 Acidobacteriota bacterium | reverse complement strand
CATGGAGCAGGCCGAAGCGATCGCTTCGAGGGCGCTCGAAGCGGCGTTGGCCGGGGCCAGCGTCTTGGTGGTGCGCAACACCGTGAAAGGCTGTCTCGAAGTGCAAGCAGCACTCGAACGCCAAGCCCATGAGCGCGGTTGTGGCGAGAAACTCTTCGCCGTCGAGAGTGCGGCGCAAGGCCAGGGCGCGCCGCCAGCTCGGGTCTTGGCGCCGCACCACGGCCGCTTCGCGGTGGAAGATCGCAAGCGGCTCGACCAAGCGATTGAGGCCGCCTTCGGTCGCGATCGCGACCAGCAGGGCCGGGTTGTCGTCGCCACCCAAACGGTGGAACAGAGCCTCGATCTCGACGCCGACCTCTTGCTCACCGATCTGTGCCCGATGGATGTCCTCCTGCAACGCGTCGGTCGCCTGCATCGCCATGCTGGGCGTTCGAGACCGCCTGGTTTCGGTGCGGCTCGCTGCGTGGTGTTGGTGCCGGAGCAGAGAGATCTGGGAAGGCTAATCCGCCACGGCGGCGAAGCCGGAGGGCCGCATGGGTTGGGCACGGTCTACGCCGATCTGCGCGTCCTCGAAGCCACCTGGCGCTGCCTGGAAGAGTACGCGAGCTGCTCGATTCCCCAGATGAACCGGCTCCTGGTGGAGCAGTCCACCCACCCGCAACGGCTCCAAGAGCTCAGCGAGGAGCTGGGTGGGTCGTGGCGGGAGCATCACACCTACATTCGGGGCGCCTGTTTGGCTGATGGACGCATGGCGAGTGACTACCTGATGGCTCGCGACCAGCGTTTCGGGAACTTTGCTCTGCCCAGTCGCGACCTGGCGCCCCAGATCACCACTCACCTCGGGCTGGACGACCGGCTGGCCAAGTTTGAGTCGCCCCCGCCCGGCCCCTTCGGCCAGCCTGTGCACGAACTGAAGATTCCCGGCTACTGGAGTCGCGACGCTGATCCGGACGAGGAGGCCCAATTGGAACCTGCCGAGGCGGGAGTGGTCCGTTTCCGTTTCGGGCCGCGCTCTTTTGAGTATGACCGCTGGGGACTGCGAAAACTCGAAGAAACCTTGCCCTCGGGCTCAACCGAAACGAAGAAACCGGGTTCTTGCCCTTGAAGACCATCCAGAGGAAAAGGATGCGATGAGCGAAACCATGGCCCACTCTCTCTTGTGCGAACCGCTCTTTTCGCTGGCGACGGCGCGGGGCAGTGCTGAATATGCCTCGCTTCCCGGCCTCCTAGCCCGGCTGAGCCGAGGTGAAGAGATCGAATTCCTAGGGCTGCAAGCCCACCAACAGCACCCCTGGCACGCCTTCTTGGTGCAACTGGCGGCGCAAGCCCTGGTCGGTCGCGGCGCGGCGGCGCCCACGGAGGAGGAAGAATGGCGAGAGCGCCTCCTGGTGCTCACCGAGGGGCAGGAAGATCCCTGGTGTTTGGTGGTCGCGGATTTGGCCAAGCCGGCCTTCCTGCAACCGCCGGTGCCGGAAGGCTCGCTAGCGGTCCTGAAGAAGCCCCACCGCGTGCCGGCGACGCTCGATATCTTGATCACCACCAAAGGGCACGACGTCAAGCAGCAGCGGTTGGCGCACGCGACGGCCGAGCACTGGGCCTTCGCCTTGATCGACGTGCAAACCTTCGAGGGTTTCTCCGGCCGCAACAACTACGGGATCGTTCGCATGAACGGGGGCTTCGCCAGCCGGCCTTGTGTGGGTGTGGCTCCCTCTCTTTCGTGGTCGCGCCAGTTCCTTCGCGATCTGCGGTTGTTGCGCGGTCGAAGCAACCTGTTGGCGAATCGGTATGGGTTGCGCTCGGAGGGTGGACTCGGTCTGCTGTGGCTGGCGCCGTGGGATGGCGTGAAGCCGATCGCGCTGGAGGAGTGCGCGCCTTTCTTCATCGAGATCTGTCGGCGAATCCGGCTGTGCGAAGAGTCCGGGCAGGTGGTGGCTAAGGCTGGGATGAGCTTGGCGCAGCGCATTCGAGGTGCGCCACCCCAGGGCGACCTGGGCGACTTGTGGAGCCCGGTTCGCAAGAAGGACCAGGCGGTATTGACGGTCAGCGAGTCTGGGTTCACCTACCGTCTGCTCGCCAAACTTCTCTTTGACGATGGTGAATTTCGGCGTAGCCCGGCCGCCGAGGTGGAGCGCGAAGACGGGGAGGACCTTTTCTTCCTGACGCGGGTCATGGTGCGAGGCCAAGGCAAGACGGGCGGTTACCGCGAACGGGTCGTACCGTTTCCCGCCAAAGTAGCCCACAAATTGACCCACAAGTCCGAGTCTGAGCGCTTGGCGTCCACCGCGAAGAAACGGGTCGAGAGGGTCGCAGATGTTCAGAAGAAGGTATTGCGCCTGGCGCTGTGTACCCTCTTCCAAGATGGCGTGGACAAACTCGACTTCCGCGACGAGGGGGCACGCCGATGGGTCGATCACCATGACGCAGAGGTAGACCGAATCTTCTTTGAGGAACTCTGGTCCACCCTCGACGTGCCCTCCACCGAGGCCGAAGAGCAGTGGTTGCGCCTCCTGCTCAAACTCGCTTGGGAGATCCTGCAACAGGCGATTCGCAGCACGCCACTGCCCGCATCCCGGCGTTTTCGCGCCGTCGCCCGCGCTGAAGGGCGCTTCCACGGGGCGAAGTACCGCCACTTTCGAGAACTCTTTGATTCACCAGGAGGTGTAGACGATGGCTCTACCAGCGCCCACGCCGGTTGAAAACCTTTCGCCGTCTGATCAAGCAAAACCCAAGGGGTTGGCTCAGGTCGTGGGCTCGCTCGCTCACGAGATCGGCGCCTCCTACTACTCACCCGGCCATCGTGCCGACCTACGGCGGCTCGATCCACAGGCGCCGGGCGGCGCCGCCTATTGGCGTTTGATGGTTCATTTCGTCGAGGACCAACCGGCCACACGGCTCGATGACTTGGCCGGCTGGCGGGGCTACGGCGCCTGGGCGGTTCTCTTGGCGGCGTTGGGCGAAGGGGCTGGCCGGCACAGGCCGAAACGGAGATTGGGCGAAGCCTGCCAATCGCCCTCTTGCGAGCTTCCGGCAAGACCCTCTGGCGCGCCGTGCGCCAACTCGCCCATCAGCTGGACTCCACCGCCCAGAAGGTGGACTTCACCGACTTCGCTCGCCTACTTCTCTTCGCCCCCGACACGGCCGAAGGTGCAGACCATCGCCGCCGCATGGCGGGCGAGTTCTACCGCGCCGAGGCACGAAAACAGTCCAAAGACTCCCAGGAGGAACGCCCGTGACCCGACCTTTTCTGCAACTGCATACCCTGACCTCCTACCCGGCCTCGCTGCTCAATCGCGACGATGCCGGCTTCGCCAAACGGTTGCCCTTTGGCGATGGCAGCCGCATTCGCATCTCCTCCCAATGCCTCAAACGCCACTGGCGCACCTTCGAGGGGGAAGGGAGTCTGGGCTCGATTGAGAGCAACGGCGCCTTGGTTCCCAAGAGCCTGCGCTCGCGGCGCTCCTTCGAGGCGCGGGTGCTCAAGCCCCTCGTGAAGGGAGGTGTCGATCGAGACCTGGCTACCGAGGTAACCCACGAACTGATGAAGCAGGTCCTCGGCGAGAGCCCCAAGGCCAAGGCGAAAAAGGCGAAAGAAGAGGAAGAAGGCTCGCCCGAAGATGAACTGCACGCCCGCACCGGTCAGATCACCGTCTTGGGTGAGCCAGAGCTGGAGTTCTTGCTCCAACAGGCCCGCACCCTCTGCGCCGAGATCGAAAACCCCAAAGAGGCCAAGAAGGCGGTCAAACAGCACTTCAAAGGGGAGGCCAAGAAGAACCTGGCGGATCTCGAGCGGGGAGCCGGGCTGAGCGCCGCTCTCTTCGGCCGCATGGTGACCAGCGACATCCTGGCGCGCGGCGATGCGGCGGTGCATGTGGCTCATGCCTTCACCGTTAACTCCGAGTCGGCCGAGCCGGACTATTTCACCGCCGTCGACGATCTGCTCAGCGGAGAGGACGACCGGGAACTCGGTAGTGGCCACATCGGCTCCACCGAGCTGACCACCGGCCTCTTCTATGGCTATGTGGTGGTAGATCTGCCCTTGTTGGTCTCCAACCTCGAAGGTTGCTCGCGTCGCGACTGGCTCAGCGCCGACCGCGAGCTGGCGGCGCAGGTGATGGAGCGGCTCGCCAAGATCATCGCCACCGTCTCGCCGGGCGCCAAGGTTGGCTCTACGGCGCCCTACAGCTACGCGCACTGGGTCCTGGCTGAAATGGGAGAAGCTCAGCCGCGCAGCTTGGCCAACGCCTTCCTCAAGCCGGTCCCGGTGCAAGGGGACCTGATCGACAATACCTACAAGGCGGTGGCGGACCATCTGAGCGACCTCGACACCAACTACGGGGCCGTCGAGGCGCGACGCTTCACCGCTCTGGGGCCGGTCGATTCGCTGGCGGCGGCCCTGCCCAGCGAGCAGCGGGTGAGCCTGCCCAGCCTCGCCGACTGGATCGGCGGCCAGGTGCGCCGAAGCGATGGTTGACCTTCTCTTCCTGCGCTTCGATGCGCCGCTGATGAGCTTCGGAGGGGTGCTCGTCGACGAACACGGAGTGACCCGGGAACTGCCCGGATTGTCGATGATCACCGGCCTGCTCGGCAACGCGCTGGGCTTTCATCATCGAGACTACCGCTGGCTACAACGGTTGCAAGAGCGGCTGCGCTACGCCGTGCGGCAAGATCGGGCTGGTGAGAAACTGGTGGACTACCAAACGGTGGATCTCGGCCAAGAGTTCATGCAGTGCGTGTGGACCACGCGCGGCACCCTGGAACGGCGCGGCGGCGCCTCCAAGACGGCGACCCACCAGCGCTACCGCCACTACTGGGCCGGTGCCGCCTACACTCTCGCCGTCACCCTGGATCCGGCGGCGGAGGAACCGAGCCTCAACGAGCTAGAGGCCGCCTTGCGCTCGCCGGCTCGCCCCTTGTTCCTCGGTCGCAAGTGTTGCCTACCGGCCGCATCCCTCCTCCTCGGTCGTGGCCAAGGCGAGAGCCTGCTGAGCGCCCTGGCCGGGATTGAGCCGTTGCCCACACCGCCGGAGGATGGCAGCTGGAAAGCCTGGTGGCCCGAAGGCGAAGCGTCTCCCGCCGCCACCCCCACCCGGCGTCTCGCCCACACCGATCGCCGCGACTGGGCCAACCAAGTTCACACCGGCCGCCGCTTCATCACCGAAGGGCGGTTGCGCCTCGCCACGGAGCCCAACCATGGATAAGCAAACCTCCGATCTGCACATGCTTCGCTTCCGCGTGCGCCTGCCGCGCTTGTTCGAGCTGGCGCGGCGCAGGAACCTGTCTCGCGCTACCGGCGACACGGGCTACCTAGTTCACTGTCTGCTGGGTGAACTCTTCGGAGAGGGTGCGCCCAAACCCTTCCATCTGATTGGCCGAGGTGGATCTAGCCGAGGGGGCCGAGATTGGCAAGAGATCCTGGCCTACTCGGTGCGTGGCGAAGAGGAACTGCGCGAGTACGCCTCCACCTTCGCCGATCCGGGCAACCACGCCGCCATCGACTGGCCCACCTTCGCCGGCAAGTCTCTACCGCGCCAATGGCCCGCTGGCAAGCGGCTGGGTTTCGAAGTGCGCCTCTGTCCGGTGGTGCGCAAGAGTTGCGAGGAGAGTTCGCGGCGGAGAATCGTCGAAATGGACGCCTATCAGTCCTACCGCATGCAACTGCCAGATGGGCAGAGCGAGCCCGACGGGCGCGAGCAGATCTACCGCCGCTGGCTAGCCGAGCGGGCAGAGTTGCGCGCCGCGCGGTTGGTGGACATGCGGATGATCCAAAGCCGGCGCACCCGCCTGCTGCGTCGCAAGAAGAACCGAGCGGTGAAACAGTGCGAGCGCCCCGATGTCACCATGCGCGGCCAGCTTGAGGTGGTGGACGGCGAGGCCTTCAGCTCCTTGCTGGCCCGCGGTATCGGTCGCCACCGAGCCTTCGGCTTTGGCATGCTCTTGCTCAAACCTCCAACCTCTGGCGCATGCTGAAAGGAAGACTTGGCCTCGAAGGCGCGCGGATTCCGCAGATGGACCGCCACGGGCTGATGTGGCTTGGGCGGGGAAACCTCACCGTGCACCGAGGGACCCTCCAGTTCATCACCGCGGGCTACGATGATTTGCCGGCTGGGGACTACTCGATCCCTTACCAGATGGTGTCGTGCTTTCTCCTCCAGCCGGGAACCACGGTCAGCCACGACGTGCTACGGATCCTGGCTCGTCACGGAACCGGCTTGGCGGCGGTGGGGCAGGGCGGGGTCAAGCTGTACGCCAGCATGCCTTTTGGTCCCGACACCTCGGCGCGTGCTCGCAAGCAGGCCGAACTGTGGGCCAACCCGGACCGGCGCACTTGGGTGGCGCGCCGGATGTACGCGTGGCGATTGGGCGAGGTGCTGCCGGCGGAGGATCTCAACACGTTGCGCGGGATCGAGGGGTCCCGAGTCAAGAAAAGCTACCAACGCCTGGCCGAGCAGTTCGGGATTCAATGGCATGGGCGGCGCTACGATCGCTCTGACCCCGAGGCCGCGGATCTGCCCAACCAGGCCATCAACCATGCCTCCAAAGCGGTCCAGGCGGCGGCCATGATGTCGGTGGCGGTCAGCGGCGCCATTCCGCAATTGGGGTTCATCCATGAGGCTTCGGGGATCGCCTTCACCTTGGATGTCGCCGACCTCTTCCGCGAAACGGTGACTCTGCCTATCGCTTTCGGGGCGGTGCGAGCGTTTCAGAAGAACTCCAACGGAAGCCTGGAGCGGCTGGTCCGGCAGCTCGGTGGAAAAACCTTTCGCAAAGAGAAGGTGATCTCGCGAATGATCGACCGCATCAAGGAGCTCTTGGATGGCGATGACAGTAGCGGTGACGCGTAATTCCCCGGGCCGAATTCGAGGATTGCTAGCCTCCGTAATGTGCGAGGTGGCGCCAGGTGTGTACACATCGCCACGCATGAGTGCCGGAGTGCGCGATAGGTTGTGGGCGGTTCTGGAAGAGTGGTTTCGGCCCAGCGGGGATCACTCGATCTTGCTGACGTGGCCGGATTCCAAGCTCCCAGGAGGTCAAGCGGTCCGAGGCTTAGGCATCCCCAAGAAGGAGCTGGCGGATCACCACGGTATCTACTTGACGCGCCGGCCATTGAGCGATGAAGAACAGAAACGGTTGGAAGTTCCGGCCTCGCAGGAGTGAGCAGCGAGGGTCAGGTCTTGGTTCGCCCCGCGTCACTCGCCGAAGTTCATCGGACGCGATCTTTGAAAACTGAGTAGACTAGCTTCAACAAGCGACCCTAGATTTTGCGCTGTGACACAATGTCGCAGACCCTTCCCCCGCGTCTGCGGGGATTGACCCTCTCACGAGAAGTTGTAGAGCCACACGTTGCGCCCTTCCCCCGCGTCTGCGGGGATTGACCCCCTTAGAAGAGGGGCTATCCCTCGAAGGAGCACCCTTCCCCCGCGTCTGCGGGGATTGACCCCATCGAGAGACACGTCGCTAGCGGCGTAGAACCCCTTCCCCCGCGTCTGCGGGGATTGACCCCTAACTCAGAAAACGGTATCCACCACCGTGGGCCTTCCCCCGCGTCTGCGGGGATTGACCCATGTAGCTCAGCCACTCGCGCCAGTCACCCGGCCTTCCCCCGCGTCTGCGGGGATTGACCGCAGTGCGCCGATGGCGATCCCGCGTTGCTCGGCCTTCCCCCGCGTCTGGTAACTCCTCGCCCCACCCCGTCTAGCCAGAAAGCCGAAGTTGTCGCATGGTGACCCTCACAAGGAGGATCGATCATGGAGCAGCAGATTC
>QIHU01000729.1 GCA_003231035.1 Acidobacteriota bacterium | reverse complement strand
TCGCTTGTTCTCGCAACCAAGGACGGCAGCTCTCCCGAGAGTTCATTGGAAGTAGGATCCACCATGGATCCCAACGGATAAGCGGTGGCTGCGACGTCGGGGAGCCACGGAGTTCCCCGGCGTCGCTAGCCTTGGGGTGGTTGAGGAGATAGAATAAGGGTACAACCTGTATTTGGACAGCTAGAGGTACCCCATGGGACATCACCACCTGCCGTGGAAACGGCTGAGAACCGCTCTTGAAGCGGGCACGTTGGAGCCTGAAAACATCGTCGCCCTCCTCGATCATCTGGCCGACGTGTGCCCGGAGTGTCGCCGTCAGATGGAATCCTTGGCCACAACCGCTCCCGCCGACACCTACGCGGAAGTCTTCGATGAAAAGCTCGAGGTACTGGCTGAGACTGCCAGCGAATTGGAAGCATCGCTGGCCAAATCGGAGAAAGACCTCAAGGTACTCCTCAAGCTCTCGCCGGAGCGGCGGCGATTCACCATCGACCGTTCCCGCACTCACTACCGCAGCCCCTTCTTGGTGGACCTCCTACTGAGCGAGTGCAAACGGCTGGTGACGAACGACCCGATGCAAGCGCTGGAACTGGCCGAGTGCGCCCATGCGGTTTCCTTACGCATTCCACACACTCTCTTTCGCGAAGCGTGGGTTACCACCTGCACCGCCCGAGCCACCGCTCACCGTGGCAACGCCCTACGCGCGGTGGGCAAGTTTCAACAGGGAGCACGGCTCATCCACATCGGGCGAGAGATGATCGAACAACACGGCTTTGACGATCCCTACATCGAGGCAGAGATCTACAGCCTGCTCGCCTCGGTCAGCAAGGACTTGAGGGCTTTTGACGATGCCTTGCGCTACACCGATCATGTCATTGAGACCTACGCTCGGATCGAAGACGACCCCTGTATCGGTCGCACCCTAGTCCAGAAGAGCACGATCTACCGAGACAGCGGCGACATCACCCAGGCGCTGGCGACGGTCGAAAATGCCCTGGGGCGCATCGACCCCAACAAAGACGAGACGGTCTTTCGCATGGCGATGTACAACCGTGCTCACTATCTGGTGGATCTGCGCCGATTCGAAGAAGCCCGCGACCTGGTCGTCGCCCACGAGCACTTCCCATCGGGAACCACCGCCATCCTGCGCCAACAATGGCTCCTCGGCAAGATCGCCCACGGCCTCGGGCAAATGGCCTCCGCCGAGAACACTTTCGCCGATGTCCGCGAACGCTTCACCCTCGCCGAGCTGCCCTTTGACGCGGCGCTGGCGGGACTCGACCTGGCACTCGTCTATATCGATCTCGGCAAGACCTCCAAACTGCGCGAGATCGCCGAAGTCATGCTTCCCATCTTCCACGCCCAAGACGTGGAACGCGAAACGATCGCCGCCCTCATGCTCTTCCAAGAAGCGACCCGTCAAGAGGTCGTCACCCGCTCCATGGTCGAGGAACTTGCCAGCTACATGCAACGCGCCTCGCGACGGCCTCGGCGGCCACCAAAAATCTCCTAGGAGTTTTGCCGGTCCAGGGGTTGGACGGAACTCTGAGAGGCAGCGCCCGCTGGGTCTGCCTTGGCAGTCGAGCACCAAATTCACCAACTGGTGCTAGCATGCGACCATGCGGCGCGCCACGATCACCATCCCAGATGACCTCGAAGAGGAGCTGAACGCCTATTTCGCAACTCAGGAGCCGGCTCCTAGCCTGACTCGGCTGGTGCAGGCGGCACTACGCCGTTTCTTCGCCGAGCGACGGCGCGAGCGAGCCCTAGCGACTCGCGAGTTGCATCCGGCGCGCGGACCCCTGAGGATCTCCGTAGCCAAGCCTGGTTCGGGCGAGCAAGAGATCAGCATCGAGCATGATCGACACTTTGTGTCCTGATTGACAAATTCGTGGCGTACCGAGAGGGTCGAGTCGCCCGCCCGACGAGGCGCTGCGACGTAGCAATACTGGGAGTATTGCGAGGAGCAGCAACGAAGTCCGGCGGGATGAATCGGCCCTCGAATACCCGCGAATTTGTCAATCAGGACACTACGTGAGGTCCGTCCTCGCCGATACCGGCCCGCTCTATGCCCTGGTAGATAGCGACGACCGCTACCATGCAGAGGCGAGTCAACAACTCGCACAGCTCCAAGCGCTCGACCTCAGCGTGATCGTCCTTCAGCCGATCTTCATGGAGTCCTACACCTTGATTCTGCGCAAGCTAGGCAAGAGCAAAGCTCAAGCTTGGCTTCATGAGCTGAGCCGAGGAGTTGACCTGGTCAATCCCACGGCCCGCGACTATGAGCAAGCCAGACAACGCGTTGCCAGCTTTCCAGATCAAGCCATCACCCTGTTCGACTCCACCTTGGCCACACTCTCCCAACAGCTCGACACCCCTGTCTGGACTTATGACTTCCATTTCGGAGTCATGGGCATTCAGGTGTGGCGTGCCGGATGACTTGCCCCCCTCTTCGACGCCCGCCTTCTACCCCAACCGCTTCTTGAACACCCGCGTCGCCACCACGAAGCCGACGGTGGCGAAGAGCAGCATGGCACCGATTTCTCCGGCGAGTTGCACGCTGGAGGAGCCGCGTAGCAGGATCCCACGACAGATGCGAACGAAGTGGGTCAAGGGCAACAGCTCGCCCAGCCACTGCGCCGGCTGCGGCATCGACTCGAAAGGGAACATGAATCCCGAGAGCAGCACCGAGGGGAGGAAGAAGAAGAAGGAGACCTGGGTCGCCTGGAACTGGGTGGTGCACAGCGATGAGATCACTAGCCCCAAGGTCAAATTGGCGGCGATGAAGACCAACGAGGCTAGCCCGAGGTCGAAGAGACTGCCCCGCATGGGAACGCGAAACAGCGCCCACCCGGTCACCATCACGATGACGATCTGGATGAAGCCGATACCGATGTAGGGCAGCAACTTCCCCGCCATCAGCTCGCCGCGCTGTACCGGAGTGGCGATCAGGAACTCGAAGCTCCCGCGCTCGCGCTCGCGCACGATAGCGAGCGAGGTCATCAGGATCATGGTGGTGGTGAGGATCACTCCGAGCAAGGCCGGCACCACGTAGACCGGAGTGCGCAACTCGGGATTGAACAGGGTGAGGACGGCGAAGCGCAGGAACTGCGGGCGGATGAGTTCCGGTACCACGCCAAACGAGGTGCGCTGGCTGGGAGCCCGGTAGGCGCCCTCGCCCTCCCGCACATCGAAACGCTGAAGACGGCTGTTATGGCGCTCCATCAAACCGTTGGCCGAAGCACTCACAGCGCGTGCCAGGATCGGATCCGAGGCATCGATCAACACCAGCACCTCGGCCCCTCGACCGCGGTAGAAGGCCCGCGTGTAGTCCGCGGGAATGACCACCGCGGCCTGGATCTTGCCCGCCTTGATCGCCTCGATCGCCTCTTCTTCACTGGCCAGACCGCGCACTACATCGAAGGTCTGCGTCGCTTCCAGTTGGGCCACCAGGTGGCGCGAGACGTGAGTACTGGAGTGGTCCACGACGCCGGTGGCCACATGGCGCACATCTTGATTGATGGCATAGCCGAAGAGCAGCAGCTGGACGGCCGGCACGCCGACCACAAATCCTAGGGTCAATCGGTCGCGCAGCAGTTGGCGCAACTCCTTGCGCGCCACCGCACGCAGGCGCCGCCAGGCGGGGCGCAATCCCTTGTCGCTCATCCAGCGATCTCCTCGCCCTGTGACAGGGCAACCAAGGCGTCTTCCAGATTCGCCTCCACCACCTCCCCACCGGGGCGATGCAGGCCGCGCTCCACCAGATGATCCACCAGTCGATTCACCACGGCGGTGGCCGACTCGCTGGGTCTCAGCAGGGTGTGAACCCGGTTGCCGAGTTGCGTCAAGCTGGAGACCTCCGGTCGTCGACGGAGAAGCTTGATGACCTCACCGGTGGGTTCCCCCCAAAGCTCCACCACCCGATCCTCCAGTTGCGCGATCAACCGCTCGGGGCTGGCCACGGCCGCCGAACGGCCGGAACGAAAGACACACAATCTGTGGCAACGCACCGCCTCGTCCATGTAGTGGGTCGAAACCAGGATCGTGGCGCCTTGTTCCGCCAGCTCGAAGAGCTTCTCCCAGAAGAGGCGGCGGCTCTCGGGGTCGACTCCCGCGGTAGGTTCGTCGAGAAAGAGAAGCTCCGGCTGGTGCACCGTCGCGGTCGCCAAGGCCAGCCGTTGACGCCAGCCGCCCGAGAGGGTGGCCGGCCGCTGGTCACGGCGTTCTTCGAGCTGGAACTCCTCCATCACCTCGGCCAACCGTTCACGCTTACGCTCCCCTTCGAGGCCGAAGACCTCGGCCGCGAACTCCAGATTCTCGTAGATCGAAAGATCATCGTAGAGGGAGAACTTCTGGGTCATGTATCCCACTCGCGCACGCAGCTCCTCGGCCTCCCCAGGGATTGCGCAACCGAGAACTAGAGCGTTGCCTTCAGAGGGTTCCAGGAGGCCCAAGAGCATGCGAATGGAGGTCGACTTGCCAGCCCCGTTGGGACCGACGAAGCCGAACACCTCGCCCCGAAAGACATCGAGATCCAGTCCCTTGACCGCCACCAGCGAACCGAACCTTCGCCCGAGTCCGCGTGCCTCGACCACCACCTCCCGGCTTCCCCGGCTCTCCTCCAACAACACCCTTCAGCCCGCACTCTTGCCTAGACGCAGGCGAACGCGGGCCGCGGGCGGCGAGCCCCGGACGCAGCTCGGGCGCGTCCACCAAGTCGACCCGAGTCTCGTAGACCAGATAGGCGGACTCGCGCTCGGTCAAGGCGTAGTGGGGGGTAAAGGCCGGTTCCGACGAGAGGTAGGAGATGCGGCCCAAGATCTTCCCGTCGAGCCCCGTCACCTGGACCTGCGCTTCGTCCCCTACCTTCACCCGCGCCATGGCTCGTGCCGGCATCCACACCCGAACCCAGGGTTGATCCCCCAGCACCACCGCCACCACGCCGCCGGCGGGAGCGCGCTCGCCAGCCTCGAAGGGCAACTGATCGACCACTCCGGCCACCCGCGAACGAATGGTGAGATCTTGCAGCCGCCGGCTGGCCTGGGCGATGCGCGCCTCCCGCTCGCGCACCA
>QIHU01000592.1 GCA_003231035.1 Acidobacteriota bacterium | reverse complement strand
AGCACGAGAAGACCGGTGTAAACTTCGCTACCCAATGACCACCGCAAGGGAAGCACTCGAGCGACTCCGTCAAGGAAATCGCCGATTCGTAGCCGGTAGCGCGGCGACCGGCGTCTCGGTGACTCCCCACCGAGCGAGCGACCTCGTCCAACGGCAGCGGCCCTTCGCCACCATCCTTGGCTGCTCCGATTCCCGAGTGCCACCGGAGGTCGTCTTCGATCAGGGTATCGGCGACCTCTTCGTCATCCGCGTCGCTGGCCACGTCGTCGCCCCGCCACAACTGGGTAGCGTAGAGTTCGCCGTGCAACAACTTGCCACCCACCTCGTCGTGGTCCTCGGCCACACCCGTTGCGGCGCGGTTCAGGCCACCATCGACCACCTCCAGCGGCCCTCGGTGACCCCATCCCAAAGTTTGCGTTCGATCCTCGACAAGATCGGCCCTTCGGTCGAGCCCTTACTCGCCACGGATCTCCGTGCACAGCCCGAAGACGTGCGAGCGCACGTCTACGCTTCGACAAACTCCCTGCGCGACAACTCGGAGATCAGCGAGCGAGGCGTTGCGCAAGAAGAGCTGCTCATCGTTGGCGCTGAGTACTCGCTCAAGACAGGGGTCGTCGAGTTCTTCGACGAACCGCGGAGTGCCTCCCGAGACGGGTGAGGGATCGCTAGGATCGCTAGGTGGCGTGGCCGGCCAGAATCTCCTCTGACTTCGCCAACACTAGCAACCGCGAGGAGCGCCCGCGCGGCCAGCTTTGGTCCGCCACCACCACGCGGTGCGGCACCCCTTCGACCACCGACAAATCCTGAAATCGGTCGTGCAGGGTGAAGGCCCCGATCGAGCGCTCGTGCATCAAACCGAGGACTTCGTCGAGGAAATGTTCGATCGACCAGTGAAAACCGACGGCGAAGAAGGAGTAGATGAAGTCGTAGGGACCGGGCAGGCCCGCGAGGCGGCCATCCAGCTTCGCGGCGTCGAAGATCTCGACTCCTTCCACCTCGTTGAACTCCAAGAGGGAGCCTAGCGCCGGCAAATCGCCGCAGAAAGAATCGAGAAACCTTGGCCCTGCCTGGGTGTATTTGGTGGACTTGCCGCTGCCCTCGTACAGATCGAAGCGGGCTTCCCGCCACCCTTCGAGCTGCTTGAAAAAAATCGCGCTACGCCCAAGGCCAGGGCCGATGTCGAGCACCCGCGATGGAGGATCGAGCCGACCCAAAAAGGGCGCCAAGGCCAGATACTCCCCCCAGCAGGCGCCATTCTGGTTGAGCTCCCAAAAGCGCCGCGAACGCTCGTCAGGGCGGAGGTGAAACTGTGGCGAGATCCGCCGAATCGCCGCCAACAGCTCCGCGGTGAGCGGAGGCGACCGAAAATGCAGATCTTGACCAGCAAGCTCAGGATCCAACTCGGAAAGCGAATGGCCCAAGCGCAACTTCTTGCGCGCCTTGGTCGCCAGGTGATTCAGAAAGTGGCTCATGCGGCGCACTCTACCGCGAGGCGACAAAAAAAGGCCGGCCGCGACACCCGTCACAACCGGCCTTCAACTCATGAGGTTGTGGCCCCTAGCATGCTGCTGAAGAGATTCTTCAGCAGCATGCAGCGAGCCCGAACGGGCGAGCCGGCGAAGCCGAGGATGGGGGTGAGCCCCGAAAAACCACGCTTTTTCGGGGCGAGGGGGGCGCCCAGCCCCCCCTGAATACAGACCTAGAAGTCGAAGGTGCCTCTGAGATACCAGGATCCCCCTTCGTAGTTGGCGGCGCTACGGCGAGGATACTGGAGGCCAACACTCTGGCGATTGGCGAACGGCGCGTTGATCTCGTCGATGAATTCATCGAAGACGTTGACCGCGCCCACTGCGATACCCAGGTTCTCGTTGACCTTGTAGCCAACTTCGACGTCGAAGTAAACGGTCGAGCCAATTTCGGCCGAGGGCGAGCTTGCCGCGCCGATACGGCCGCGCTCGTCGAAGTGCTCTCCGTAGAAGTTCGCTCGCGCCAGGAACCTCCATGAGTCGCCAAGGCGAGTGTTGGTGGTCAGCACAAAACGCTCATTGGGGTAGTTGTTCTCGATATCTTCGATAATCCCCTCGCTCACCGGATTGACTCCTGCAACGGGAGTCTGACCCACCACGTCGACCTTGTTGTAACCAAAGGCAAAAGTTAGATCGGTCTCGACGTTCGAGGACCAGTCAAAGCCCGAGCTGAGTACGATGTCGAGTCCCTGCGACTCCACATCCAGAGCATTGGTGTAGAACGAGATCGTCTGCGCGGTGGTGCCGGGAACCGCGATATCTCCCGTTCGGTAGATGCGGTTGTCGACGTCGATCTGGTAGACATCGACGGTCAGACGGGTGCGTTCGCCAAGCTCGGTGGAGAAACCGGCGCTAAGGTTGAAAGACTCCTCTTCGGTCAGAGCCTTGCCACCCACCGCCGCGACCAGCGGGCTGGTCGAGGGCACGAGCCCCTCCTCAACTTGTAGGCCGGTGACCCCGTCGAAGGTGGTGATGGTGGTTCGCACGTTAGCCTGCCCAGGGGTGGGCGCGTGAAACCCTGTGGAGGCGGCGCCGCGCAGGGTAAAGCGTGGGTTCACGGAATACCGGCTGGCGATTTTCCAGTTCAGGGTGCTGCCAAAATCGGAGAAGTCTTCAAAGCGCAGCGCATACTGCAACAGAAAATCTTCGCTGATGTCGTGCTCCAGGTCCACGTACACCGCGATATTGTCGCGAGCGAAGGAGCCGGCATCGTCGGGGGCGATCCCCTTCAAGCCATTGGAGCCCGCGCCCAGGAACGAGTTGGGCTCACCCGCCACCGCGGTGTAGGTTTCTTCTCGCCATTCCGCCCCAAAGGCAAGGTTCAGCTTGTCGTTGAGTCGTTTGGAGAAGTCGGCGTTGAGATTCACCTCTTCTTGTTCGTACCCCCCCACGGTGAAGTTCCTCTGGGCCGGTACGCCATTGACCAAGCCCAAATCCTGATTGATCGTATTGTTGAGGAAATAGTCCAGCTCGTTTCTACCGTAGCCGATGCTGAAGTCGTAGAAAATGTCATTACCCAACAGGCCATCGAGCCCGACTACCAGACTCAGATCTTCCTGAGCGCCATCGAGGAAGGGGGTATAGCCGGCCTGCAAGCCGGTGAATCCTTGCGCCCGCAGCGGGGCCAGGCTCGAGTGATTGGGATTGCGATAGAAGAATCGATACCGACCGTCCGTTTGGGCATAGCCCGTTTGGAAGTAGAAGCGGGAGCTATCGCTCACCAGGAAGCCAGAATTGAGAAAGATCCGCGTGCCGCTAGTCTCGGGACGGCCCCAGGTCTGCACCAAGGGGGTGTCGCCGAACGGCGCATCCGCGCCGACTCCTTGCACACCCGCGTCGATCAGCGCTTGGGCGTCCGGCCGCTGCACACCACGGGAGAGGGCATCGTTGTCGACATACTCCACACTCAAGTTCACGAAACCGCTCTTGCCGACCGAGAAACCGGTGTTGAAGGCGGCCTTCAGACTACTCTCACCCTCGTAGTGTTCGCCCACCTGAAGCTGCACTTCGGTGCCGTCTGAACTGTCCTTCATCTCAAAGTTGATCACCCCCGCGATCGCATCCGAGCCGTACTGCGCAGCGGCGCCGTCGCGCAGAACTTCTACCCGCTTGACCGCGATCCCGGGAATCATTCCGATATCCACGCCGTGTGCGCCGTTGCCCGCCGCCGGTGCGAAGAACTGCACTAGGGCCGAACGATGGCGCCGTTTGCCGTTGACCAGCACCAGAGTTTGATCAGGAGCGGTTCCGCGCAGTGAGGTCGGGCGCACGAAAGCACTGCCGTCGCCGGTGGCTGGGGTCGCGGTGTAGGACGGCACCAACGTCTTGATGCTGTCGGTGAGATCGGCGGTATTGCCGATCGCGTTCAGCTCGTCGCTGTTGATGATGTCGATCGGAACCGGAGAATCGGTGACCGAACGTGGCTCGGTCCTGCGCGAGCCGAGAACCACGATCTCCTCGCTGATGATGTCCTCCAAAGCTGCCTCTTCCGTCTGGCTGTCATCGGCGTCTTCTTCAGATTGGGCCTGAGACGGCTGAGCCATCAAGACTGAGCCCACCAGGGTCGCCGCCCAGACTAGCTTCCAGATATTGTTCTTCATCGATTTCTCTCCCTTTGGGTTGATCCCGTCAAGGTAGGCGCGATCAGCACCATGCTGGCCTTGGCCCACAGGCGACCAACGAGGGCGCGCCTTTTCAACTATCCAATATGTTCGACAAATATTGCTCGTCGATTCTCTTATGTGTCGCACAGGATTTCCGTAAGACTACACCAGTCGAGATCGTCAAGAACGATCTCGACGCGACGCGGAGCAGTCTTCACCAGCAGATTCGGTTTTCGCGCGCAGAAAGTCGAACGAGTGTAGCATGTGGTTGCCCACCCTAGAATTTCCCTTCCCTGGACGAAGAGTGCACCCGAGACGATCAAACCCGGCCCGGCGCCAGAGCGGTTCCAGCGCGTGAATCAGCACGCACAGTCTGTCGACGAAGGCGCGCTAGCTGGCATTCGAGTCCTGGATCTCTCGCGGATCCTCGCCGGCCCCTACTGCTCCATGGTCCTCGCGGACTACGGCGCCGAAATCATCAAGATCGAACGGCCCGGCGGCGGCGACGGCACCCGACAGTGGGGCCCCCCGTGGGTCGGAACCGAGAGTGCCTACTTCCTGAGCGTCAACCGCAACAAGAAGAGCGTGACCCTGGACCTCAAGCAGCCCGCAGGCCAGGAGCTGGCTCGCCGGCTAGCCAGCCGTAGCGACGTCCTGATCGAGAACTTCAAACCCGGAACCGCCGAGCGGCTGGGCCTCGGTTACCCCCAGCTCTCTAGCGACAATCCAGCCCTGGTCTATTGCTCGATCAGCGGCTACGGGCAGACCGGCCCTTACCGTGACCGGCCGGGCTACGACTTCATGATCCAAGCGCAGGGAGGCATCATGTCGGTGACCGGCCCTAGCGACGGCGAACCGCATAAGGTCGGTGTCGCCATCGTCGACATCTCCGCCGGCCTCTTCGCGGCGACCGCGATCCTCGCCGCCTTGCACTCCCGCAAGCTCACCGGCCTCGGTCAGCAGGTCGACGTCTCCTTGCTCGACTCGCAGGTCGCCTGGTTGGCCAACGTGGCCCAGAACTATCTGACCACCGGCGAACCCCCCGTGCGCCACGGCAACGCCCACCCCAACATCGTCCCTTACGAGAGTTTCCCGACCGCCGACAGCCAGATCGCTCTGGCCATTGGCAGCGA
>QIHU01000018.1 GCA_003231035.1 Acidobacteriota bacterium | reverse complement strand
GATCATCGTGTGGCTCCCGGCGACGATCTCGATGCGGCCGTCGCGCACCGCCGGCAGGTCGGCGAACTCCAGCCAGTCGCGGCGCAGGGCGGCGGCCGTCTCCGGGCTGGGCTCGAGGGTGCGCAGCTCGATGATCACTTCCGGCTGGCGGGCCAAGATCTCCTCCAGCCCCACGGTCGGGTAGGGCGCCGCCGCGTCCCCCAAAACATTGACCGCGCCGAGGCGGGTGAGCAGCTCGTGCGGGAAACTGCCGGGGCCGCCGGTGAAGATCTCGCGCGGCGGGCCGGCCGGCCGGGCGATTGAGAGCAGGACTCGCGGTGGATCTCCGGCGCGGGTGCGGGGTTCGAGCTGCTGTCGCCACTGGTGAAGGTAACGTTCACCCGCCTCCTCAACACCACAGCGCTGGGCAATGGTGGCGATCGCCGCTTCGACATCCGCCAGGTTGTCGCTGTCCACGCGCAGCACCTCCACGCCTAGCGCCGCCACCTTGGTGGCGATGGTGCCTTCGCTGGGTAGGGCGATCAAAAGGTCCGGCTTGAGCTCGACGATCGCCTCGAGGTCGGCGTCGACCAGGTCGACGATCGCCTCGAGGTCGGCGTCGACCAGGCCGCCCAACTTGGGCAGCTCGAGTGCCTCCGGTGGCCACGAGGTGTAGTTGCCCACTCCCACCACTCGATCGCCGAGACCGAGGGCAAACAAGATCTCGACGTTGCTCGGCGCCAGGGCGACGATGCGCTCGGGAACGGCAGCGGCGGCGGCAGATGAGAGGGCGGGTTCATCTTGCGGGGTGCAACCGGCCCAGCAGAGCCAACTCAGCCCCACCAGCAGCCAGCCGCGGGCCGCGACCACTCCCCCACCGAGGAGAACCCGCCGAAGGCTCAAAAGGCCACCGCGATGCCGCCGATCCAGGTCCGTCCTTGCGCCGGGAAGCCCAGCGCTTCGGCGTACTCCTCGTCGGCGAGGTTCTCGACTCTGGCGTAGGGCGCGAACCGCCGGCTCACCTGCCACCGCGCCGCAAGATCGAAGCGCAGATAGCTGGGGTTCTCGGCGCGGCCGAAGGTGACCGGGTCGACATCGGGCCGATCGTCGACAAAGCGGCTGGTCAGGGTGACCTTCCAGTCGTCATGAGGGGTGAGCGAGACGACCACATTGGCGCTCCACTCCGCTCGGCGCAACAGGGCGAGGCCCGTGGTGCGATCCTCGGCGTCGAGGTAGGTGATGTTGGCGCGCAGGTCGAGACGCGGGCCGTCGACATCGAGGCTCGCTTCCACCCCACGGCTGCGCGCCCTGCCGACGTTGATATTGGTGAAGGTGACGAAATCAAAGTCGATCAGATCTTGCTGACGATTCTGAAAGCCGACCACACTGAGCCGCCAGTCGCCGCCGGGAGCTTGGCGCCAGCGCCACTGCGTTCCCAGCTCGAAAGACTCAGCCCGTTCCGGTCGCAAATTCGGGTTGCCACTGAAAGGAAAGAAGAGTTCGCCCAAGGTCGGCGGGCGGAAGGCCTCGCCGTAGTTGGTCCACAGCCGCCAACCGTCGCCGAGGCGTACCCCGAGGCCGGCTCGCAAGCTGGTCTCGGCGCCGAAGAGGTTGTTGTCGTCGCGCCGTGCCCCGATGTCTAGGGTCAGCGGGCCGGCGTTGAAGGAAAGTTCCGAAAAAAGCGCCCAGGTGCGTTGGTCGGCCGCGTCCAGGTTCGAACCGAAGGTCGAAGAGTCGGTCACTTCGAGCCGTTCCGTTTCGCCGCCAAAGGCCAGGCCGAACCGTGAGTTTGGCTGCCAACTGGCCTGGGTGCGGGCTCGTCGGGCTTGCGAGTCGGTGTCGGAACGGGTAAAGCCGAAGGGGTCTTGAGGATCGCGAAAGGCGCTTTCGAAATCGACTTGCGAGAGTTGGCCATCGATCTTCCAGTTGCCCTTCTCGATACGCACCGGGATGACGATCTGGCTCTCGCTCCAATCGATCATCCGTTCGAGGGCCGGCTGGCCGCCGGAGAGGGGAATGCCGCTGGTCGACTTGTTGGCGCGGGCGAGGATACCTACTTCCACGCCGTCCGCCGGTGTCCAGGCGAGGTTGGCCACCAGCTCGTCCGAGTCGAAAAAGCCGTTCTCCAGCTCGCTGTCGCCGCGCCGGCTGTGGCCGGTGACATCGAAGCGCCAGTTACCGAAGGAGTGACCGGCGGCGAGGCCGGCGCGGGTGTAGCCGTTACTCCCTCCCTCTAACCGCAGCTGCCCGCCGTCGTGGTCGCCGGTAAACACTTGCACCACACCGCCGACCGCGTTGCCGCCGTACAGCGAGGAAAAGGGTCCGCGAACCACCTCGATGCGTTCGACACCGTCGGCCGGCAGGAAGGCCCAGTTGATCGACCCGAAGTAGGGGTTGTTCAATTCGACCCCGTTCCACAGCAGCAAGACCTGATCAGACTCGGCGCCGCGCACGAAAGTGGAGGTCACCTGACCGGGCGGGCCGGAGGCGACCACCCCGACACCGGGGACGGTGGCGATCAAGTCGGCGACCGAGACCGCTTGACGGGCGAGGATCTCCTCGGAATCCAGGACCGTCACCGAAGCGGGAAGCTTGTTGGCTTCGCGCGCCAAGGCGGAGGCGGTGACGACGATGGACTCCTCGTAGTCGGTGGCCCGGGAGTCGGCGATAGGGGTGCCGGTGGCGGGGGAGCTGGGTGTGGACTGCACGGAGTCTTGGCCCAACATCGGTGCCACGCCCCCGAGGGCACCGGTCAAGACGAAAGCAGCCAAGAAAATGGCATGGCGCATGAATGCGCTCCTTTCCAGAAGGTTTCGACCTCGTACGGCGGGATGAGAGAAACCGAAGGAGCGCGCTTGTGAGCACAAGAACCAGTCGGCCGCACCCCGCGGCGTCGATCGACCCGCGCCCTGGAGGCGCCGTGGGTGGATCGAAAGAGGTCATCGCAATGCCGTGGCAGGTTTCCTGGCTTCCGGTTGTACCTGTCTAGGTCTATCTATTTCTAGGTCCATCTATTCAGGTCTACCTACTCCCGGGCCTTCCCACAAGGGCAACCAGCGAACCGTCTTTCGAGACGGTGGTCCCTGATCCTTTCCCATGCAGTGGCTAGTTCCGGTTTCGTCGCCGGTCACAGTGGCGGGGGCCGCGCCGGTATTGCACCGGCTTCCCTCGAGGCGCCAGCTCCTCGTCGAGAGGTTGCTAGCGCCATGTCACCGCGGCATCAGTTCAAAGAACAATCCCGGCGACGCGCCGGGGACCGAAGTCTAGCAGTCCCAGGAGGGGTCAGCCGCACGCTAGGTTTCATGGCTGGTGCCGGACTGTCTGTCTATTGAACGGGAGGCGTCACCGGAGACTCCGCCGGTGTTTGTCCGACCGGAGCCTGCCTGCCGGAGTTCGGCGAAGCGGCCAGGCCTTGGCCGAAGAAGCTGCCGTTGTTGTGCACACCGAAGACCGGAAAGCCGCCGCCAGCCCTGCTCGGTTCGACGAACTGCTCAATGTCGAACGACTGCGTGCCAGCCCCATTGACGAAGACCTGGTTCTCGACCACCCCGTTGTTGGCCGTATAGCCCATGAGCAGAGTCGTCGTGTTGATGCGCAACCCATAACCTTTGCTCTCGGTCTCGGAAGTCACCGACGCGATCTTGTCGCGCGGGATGGCAATCAAGTTCCCATGGTCATCGAGAAAGGTCACCAGCGACGAGTCAAACGAAGCCTCACGCGGCTGATAACGGGTCAAGAAGACCTTGCCGTCCTCCAAGGTCACCGAATACACATCCGCCATCAGCGGACCTGCGGTGAAGACGACCGTCGCTAACAACAGCACTGCGAGAAAAATCGTACGAGCCTTCATGAGACACCTCCTGGTGAGTGGACAGGGAAGTCTAGCATGGAAGGAGGGGAAAGCGTGTGGCAATCAGGGTTTAGACGTGTCAGCCTCCTTCCCCGGCCGCACCGTGCCGTGGGCGCTGAGCTTACGGTGCAGGTGAGTCCGTTGGATCTCCAGCAGTCGGGCGGCGGCGGCTACGTTCCAGCCGGTTCGTTGCAGGACGCTTTCTAGGTAGCGTTTTTCGCTTTCGGCTTTGAAGCTCTTTAGGGGGACTATGGGGTGGTTGCCGTTGAGGTGGAGGAGGTCGGTTTCGCTGGAGTTGGGGTGGCTGAGGTTGCTGCTGAGGTTGCTGGGGAGTTGGTTTAGGGTGATGGGGTCGGCGCCGAAGACGACGAGCCGTTCGCAGAGGCTCTTGAGTTCTCGCACGTTGCCGGGCCAGGGATGGGCTTCCAGGCGGGTGAGGACTTCGGGCTCCACTTGGCGGGCGCGGGTGTGGTGGAGGCGGCGGTAGTGGTCGAGGAAGTGGTCGAAGAGGAGGCGGATGTCGCCGGGGCGTTGGCGCAGGGGGGGGACTTCGAGGGGGAGGCCGGCGAGGCGGAAGTAGAGGTCTTCGCGGAACCGTTTTTCGTGGAGGGCCTCTTCGAGGTCGGTGTGGGTGGCGGCGATCACTCGTACGTCCACTTCGCGCTCTTGGGTGTCGCCGATGCGGCGCACGCGGCCGTCTTCGAGTACGCGCAGGAGGCGGGCTTGGAGGGCGTATTCCATGTCGCCGATTTCGTCTAGGAAGAGGGTGCCGCCGTCGGCCTCTTCGAAGAGGCCCGGCTTGTCGGCGCGGGCGTCGGTGAAGGCGCCGCGCACGTGGCCGAAGAGTTCGTCTTCGATCAGGTGGGCGGGGATGGCGGCGCAGTTGATCTTGATGAACGGCTGGCCGGCGCGCGGGCTTTGGCGGTGGAGGGCGTTGGCCACCAGCTCTTTGCCGGTGCCGCTCTCGCCGCGGATCAGCACCCGGGCGTCGGTGGGGGCCGCCTGGGCGATGCGTTCGCGCAGCTCGGCGACGGCGGGCGAGTCGCCGAGGATCTCCGCCTCGGCGGCGAGTTCGGATTTGAGTTCGGCGACCTCGCGGCGCAGCGCCGTGTTCTCGAGCGTGGTGCGAATCGAGCGCAGGAGACGCTGTTTGGAGAAGGGCTTTTCGATCAGGTCGTGGACCCCCAGTTTGAGCGCTTCGACCGTTTCGCTGATCGAAGCCTCGCCCGAGATGATGACAGTCGGCGGCAGGCGGTCGGCCTCGACCAACTTGCGCACCAAGTCGACACCGCTGATTCCCGGTAGGCGGACGTCGATAAGGAGCAGTTCGGGTAGGGGCTTGCTGGCCGGTTCGAGTTCGCACAGGGCGGCTTCGGCGTTTTCGAAGGCGCGCGGCGCGAATCCTTCGTCGCGCAACTGGAAGAGCAGATTGGCGCGGATCTTCGGATCGTCTTCAACCAGGATCACTGCGGTCATGGTCTGTCTCCGGTAAGGGTGGCGGGGAGGGTGAGGCGAAAGAC
>QIHU01000090.1 GCA_003231035.1 Acidobacteriota bacterium | reverse complement strand
GGGGCAAAAGAGGCGGCGATGGCCAGTCGAATACCGCTCCATTTCTCGGCCTGCACGGCGGTTTCGCGCGAGCTGCCAACACCCTTGCGCAGGCCGGAGACAATGACCTCGAAGTTGCCGTTGATCAGCGCCTCGCGTTCGAACAGGCGCTCGCCGTCGACGATCAAGCCGGCGTAGGCCTCGCGCGCCAAGTCTTCGGGACGATGGTTGAAGCAGACCCAGGCCGGGGTCATGGCGTCGGTGTTGATGTCGTCCAGCAGGTCGTCGACGCTCAGATCCGCCATGCGCAGATCGAGCGTTCCCGCCAACTGCTGGCGGATCAGCTCCGGGTCTTTGGTCAAGAAGAGAGTGCGTTTGCCGGTCGCCAGGCGCACGGTCTCGGGTGGTTTCATCGCGGACTCCAAAGAGATTTCCAAAGTGGGCAAAGCGGTAGGAACTAGCGCCAACACCGCCAAAGGTTGGAGAGGGTCTCTAGCGGGAGTATCGAGCGGTACGCGGTGAGTTGGCGCTGGAAACCAGTGAAACCAAGTCTAGCCTATCTCGTCTAAGGAACCGGTATGATGACCGCACCGGAAACAGTGCGCTAGAGGAGAGTTTGCCGATGAGTAGCGGTATGAAACGAAAGTGGTGGGAAGGTCCCTGGGTTTTCGTGGTCGGAGGATGTTGCCTTGGCTGCTTGATCCTGCCGATTGCCTGTGTCGCCTTGGTGGGCACCGGCGGTTTTTGGGCGATAAGCAGGAATCCGGTCACCCAGCTGGCCCTCGAGGCTGCCAATGAGAGCACCCAGCTTGAGACGGAGCTGGGCGCGCCGATCGAGTTTCGCTGGTTCAGCAGTGAGACTCAGATGGAGTTCAACAACAGCGGGGCCGAAATCTCAGTCAAGATCTCTGGCCCGAAGGCCACTGGCCATCTTTCGGGCAATGCTGAAAAGATCGAGGATGAGTGGGTCTTTGAAAGGCTGGAGGCTCGCCTTGAGGATGGCCGGGTGATCGATCTGTTGACCGATCGCGAGGTGTCGGATGAGCAAGAGTATGAACAGCTGTCGCTCGATGCGACCGCCGAGGCCACGTCGACTTCGGCGGAGGCGGCGGTGCCGGATTGATGGCTGCGCTGAGAATCGCCACCGACGGGTGGTGAAGAAGAAAACATCCTGGCCAGTGTTCGGTGTAGACTGGCCTTTCAACACGATAAAGGAGGACGCGACTATGCGAAAGTTCTTGCTGGCATTGACAGTGGTGGCCCTGGTTTCGGCCGTGGGGTATCCAACACGGTGTTTGGCCGAGGGAGTCGAAGCGGATGCTGTTTTCGAGCAGCTCAAGTCGTTGGCGGGCACCTGGACCGGCACTACCAAAGGGGCAGGCGAAGCGGCTGAAGGTGAAGCGGCTGAAGGTGAAGCGGCTGAAGGTGAAGCGGCTGAAGGCGAAGCGGCAATGATGCACGATGTGGTCCACAAGATCGAAGTCTCGGCGGCAGGCACCGTGGTCATGGAGACTATGGCCCCGGGAACGCCGCACGAGATGATCAACATGTACCACTTGGACGGCGACGAGCTGGTGTTGACCCAACCGTGCCAAGAGCACGGCGGACACGCTGGTCTTCGATTTCACCGGTGGCACCAATCTGGATCCGGCGGTGGATCAGCACATCCACGCGGCCGAGATCAGGATGGTCGACAGCGGGCATATGGAGAGCGCTTGGACCGCCTATTCGGGGGGCAAGCAGGTCGGCTTGATGACCTTCGAGCTGGCCAAGCAGGAGTAGGCCCGATCCGGCCTTGGCGGGGCCATCATGCGGCCGGCAAGCGCCGGCCGCCAGTACCCTGGCCGCCAATGGCCCGACCACGATCGCGAAACAGCGCCAGGTAGGCTTCGAGGGTCTCCAACGCCAACCGGTCGGCGGGAGTGGAGACCACGCGAACCCCGGCTCGACGTAGTTGAGCGCCGAGTCGTCGGTTGGCCAGGAGAATCTCTAGCCCCGCGACTTGGGCGAAGACGCCGCTGGCTTGGTGGGGCGCTTGGTGGGCGAGAGCTTCGAGCTCCGGGTCGCGCAGGTTGATCAGGATGGGGCGGTGACGCCGTTCCAAGTGGAGGAGCGCTTCGCGCAGGAGTTCGGCGGCGGCGAGGTCGACCACCGAGGTGAGCAGGACCACGGTGGCGCTGCGCGATTCGAGCGCCATGGCCCGTTCGGCGGCGAGGTCGTAGGCCGGTTCGGCGAGGCGAGGTTGGAGGTCGTACAGTTCGTCATAGGCGCGCGAGATCCCCCGGCTAGCGCCACCTGAGCCGCCGACGCGCACCAGCCGTTCGATGCGCTGCGAGAAGGCGATGAGGGTCACTCGGTCGCCGCGCGCCGCGGCTACCCGGGTGAGGGCCAGGGCGGTGGCCAGGGCGTGGTCTAGCTTGCTGCGATCGCCTTCGCGCGAGGTCATCGAGCGGGCGCAATCGAGGAGAATCACCAGACGGGCACCGCGTTCCCAGGTCTCCTCCCGGGAAACCAGCCGGCGGTGGCGGGCGGTGGCTTTCCAGTGGATCTTGCTTAGCGGGTCACCGGGCTGGTACTCCCGCAAGGCGTAGGGCTCGCTGCCCACGCCGCGGACCGCCAGCGGTGTGGTGCCCAGTTGTCGCCGCTGGGCGAGGGCCAGCAGATGGCCGACTTTGCCGCCCCAGCGGATCTGTGGGTAGACCCTGCGGGATTCGGGAGCGATCAGCTGGCGCTGCGTCCAGGCCAGCTTCCAGGGGCCGAGGAGGCGCGCGGTCAGTGGGCCGGCCTGGGTCTCGCCGCGCTGGCGCGGGGTTAGCGGATAGCTCCACTGGAGGCGATGGCCGGGGGTTAGCTCGATCCGCTTGCGGCGGGGTGAGCTGGCGAGTGCCGGGCTGAGCCCTTCGCGCAGGAGCAGGGCGAGAGGGCGACCGGGGCCGCTAGCGAGGGCTCCGGCTTCGAGGTCGACCTTCACCTCCGCCGGTGCCCCTTGCACCAGCATGGTTGGCCATTGGCGCCGCGCGGTCACACTTTGGAAGCGTGCGCTGCGCAGATCGATCCAAAAGAGCGCCGCCAAGAGCAAATCGAGGCCGCCGATCACCCACACCAAGCCCGGTTGGCCGATGGCGCCAATGAGCAGCATCGAGACCAAACCCAGGGCCAAGAAGAGGCGACCGGCGGGCATCAGCGCGGTACTTCCACGGTGGCCGCGACCGTCTCTAAAACCTTGGCCGCGGTCTGCCCTTCGAGCTCGGATTCGGCGGTCAGGATCATGCGGTGGGCCCAGCAGGGAGCCAGGAAGCGCTTGAAGTCATCCGGGGCGACGAAGTCGCGCTCGGCGAGGAGGGCCCCGGCCCGCGAGACTTCGAGCAGGGCCAGCGCCCCGCGCGGGCTGATGCCGAGTTCCACGTAGGGTGAGCTGCGCGCCGCCGCCGCCAGCCGGTAGAGGTAGTCGAGGAGGTCGGCGGAAACGTGGGTGGCACGGGATGCTTGACGCAGGCCGGCGGCGTCGCTGGCCGTCATCACCGGTTCTGGATAGCCACTGTCGGGTCCCCAGCCGGGGAGGTCGCCCGCCACCGCGCGGCGGTAGATCTCCACCTCGGCCTCGGCGCTTGGCAGTTGCAGGTCGATGCGCATCTGGAAGCGGTCGAGCTGCGCTTCGGGGAGCGGGTAGACTCCCTCGAATTCCAAAGGGTTCTGGGTGGCGATGACGAAGAACTCGGGCGGCAAGGGGTGGGTTTCGCCGTCGATGGTCACTTGCCGCTCTTGCATCGCCTCGAGCAGAGCCGATTGGGTTTTGGGCGGGGTGCGGTTGATTTCGTCGGCCATCAAGACGTGGGTAAAGATGGGTCCGCGCAGCAGCTTGAAGCGGCCCGAGTCGCCCTGGTAGATGTTGGTGCCGATGACGTCGGCGGGCATCAGGTCGGGGGTGAACTGAACGCGGGCGAAGGGTACGCCGAGGCAGGCCGAGAAGCAGCGCGCTAGCAGGGTCTTGCCGAGCCCTGGCACCCCTTCGAGCAGCGCGTGGCCCCCAGCCATGTAGGTGGCGAGCAGCGACTCGGCGGCGCTTTCCTGGCCGAGGACGCAGCCGCTGAGTTGAGTGAGCGTCGCCGTGGCGACCTGGCGTAGACGACTCACATCAAGTTGGTCATGGTCTACCCGCGATGGTTCGGTCATGGTTCTTGTTTCCTCGTGGTGGGGATGAGCGGGATTCGTCTTCAACTTCAATGCGAGAGGCTGCCGTGCTCACGGCGTATGCGCTCGACATGGTGGGCGAGTTTGACCAAACTGGGACCGTGGGTTGCCGGCTCTAGCTCAGCCAGGGCAGAGGAGAGCGCGGGGTTGGTAGCCTCTAGCTGCTGGACTCTCGTCACCAGCAAGTCTCCCGCCGCGCGATGGTGGTTCATCTCTCCGTGCAGGGTGCCCAGTCCGCGCAGGAGGTCGGCGGTCGAGCCGCTTTGCACCGTCGGCTCTCGCCACACCGGGCCAAAGCGCCGGGCGAAGAACCAGAGGGCAAGCAAATAGAGGACGAGCCCGTGTGCCAGGAAGAGGTCAAAAACCCGCTGCGGCACCGGTGTGGCTCGCTCGCCGGGCGGGCGCAGCCCATGGTGGTATTCATCGAAGCTCCATCGGGTCGCTCCCCCGGCGAGCAGGCTTTCGAGTAGACCGGCGTTGCCGGCCTCGCCAAGACGGCCATTGGAGAAGAGGTCCGCCGGAAGCCAGATCACCTGGCCCGCCCCGGTGGGTACGGCGAAGATCACCGCCGCTTGGTCGGCCAGCGGCCGGATGATGTAGGCCCCCATCTCTTCGAGGACGTTGTCGACCAACTGTCGGCGATCGGAGGGTTTCTCCTGGCCACGAAGCGCTCCAGCGCTCCTCCCGGCGGGAGCGTGAAACCAGCTTTGCGCCGCGGTGGGGGCCCTGGGCACCGCCGCGGGAGGGCGTATCGAGAGGGTTGGAGGGGCGCCGCTGAGTTCGGGGTTGGGGGTGAGTTCCCAGTTTTCGGTCTGCCAGCGCCGCCAGCCGCGATAGCCCCACGGCGTCTTACCTCGGCTGCGTAGAGGGGCAACGTCGAAATGGGTCATGAAGCGCTCCTCGACCCCGCGCGGAACCTCGCCGGAGTAAGCGACGATCAAGGTTCCACCAGCCTCGGCGAAGGTTCGGTAGGGCTCGGGGTCGGCCTGCAAGGCGGCGCTCGACCACGGGAAGCCGGTGACCAGGATCTCACCGCCGGCTTCGCCCTGGGGGTTCTCTTGGCCAATCTGCGTGTCGGCCTGGCTGTCGACCTGGCTGTCGACCTGGGAGTCGAGCTGATGGTCGAGCAGGATGATCTCGGCGCCGCGCGCGGCGAGGTACTTGCGGGCCGCCAGCCAACCGTTCGGGCTCGGCGAGAGCGTACTGGGCCCACTGCCCCTAGGGGCATAGAAGGCGATCCAGCTCGCCACGACAATCGCCATGAGCACGGCGAGGATGGCCCCTTTGCCGGCTCGGCTCACCCTTGGCTCCCGCTGGCTGGAGGCGCGCCGAGCTGCGCCGCGAGATGATCGACAAAGGCGCGGATCTCGCTGGGTCGCGGTGCTTTGGGCCCGTAGGCCAGAGTGTCGAGCTGGCGCACGGCCGGCAGGAGTCGTTGCCTTCGCGAGCGCCCTAAGCGGGCTCGGTCGAGGAGTTCGCGGCTGGTCCAGGCGGGATCGACCCGTTCCGCGGCGAGGCTGCGGGCGAGCCACCACCAGGCGGCCTCCAGGGCACCGGCCATGTCGCCAGCGGCTAGCCGCCTCTCCAGTTCGGCGAGCCAGTCGGCCGCTCCTCGGCCCAGCCGCGCGGCGATCTCTTCGCTGGACAACCGCTCCTCGTCGGGCGCCGTGGGCTGACCGCCAAAGAGGCGTGCCAAGTAGGTCGCGAGAGCGAATAGAGCTAGCAAGGCCACCACCCCTACAAAAATCCTGCCTGCCCACTTGAGGACGGATTCAACGCTGGTGATGCTCGCCAGGGCAGAGAGAAGGCTCCGGTAGATCTTGGCTCGGATCCTCCCCAACAGGAACGAAGAGTAGGCCCCCAGGCCGGTCGGCCTGCGGTCCTGTCGTAGCCGGCCCTCGGCGCGCAGCGAGTCCAAGGATTCTTGATCGGCGCTAACGAAGGCGAAGTCACTCTCTGCGTGGGCTACCGGTGGCGTAGCGCCGGCCGGTGGAGCATCCAGATCCTGGCCCCAGGTGGGATTCGCTAAGGCGACGAAGAGGAGGAGCGAGGCGAAAGCACGGCTTCGAATCACCCTCACGGCTCATCCATGTCGGTGGCGAGCCGCGGGACGTCGAGCGCCTCCAGCTCCGCTTTGAGGTCGCTGCCTTCCCGCCGCTGCCGCACGTCCCGGTAGAGCAAAGAGACTCCGAAACTGA
>QIHU01000344.1 GCA_003231035.1 Acidobacteriota bacterium | reverse complement strand
ACGGCGCGGCGCGCCCAGGTCTCGGCCCGGGTGCGCGTGAGGTGGCGTTCGTCTTCCGCCGGTTCCTCCTCCTCTTCTCCGTCTCCATCCGCTTCGGGCTGGTCCTCGGCGGACGCTGCATCGTCCATGGCCGCTTCGGCGGACGCCTCGTCGCCTTCAGTCGCCTCCTCGCCCGGCTCTTCTTCCCCGGCGTGCGCCTCGTCGCCGCTGCTTGTGACCTTCATCTTCTCGAGCAGGTCCTTGAGCGCCTGGTCGTCCATCGCTTCGAGGCGGGAGAGCGGCAGGGCCGGCTGGTCGCCCACGGCGAGGAAGATCACCGGGTCGCCGGCGGGTGCGGTCTTGAGTTCGAAGTCGAGCAGGCCCTCATAAAGGATGCCGATGTATTCGCTCGACAGATCGGAGAAGTCCACCGGTGCGGGCACCCAGGTGCCGGCGCGACCCTGGCGCAGCTTGACCTTGGTCCGGGTCAAGCGATCGAGAATCTGGTGGACGTCCCGGTCGGGCAAAACCTCGTGCTCGAAGCAGGCGTTCTCGAACACGGCAAGTGCCCGGATGAGGCCGTTGGGGGACGCTACGTCGCCCGCGGCAAAAAGCTCGCCGCCATAGGCCGGGACCGGCAGGCTCGGGTGATGCGAACCCTGGTGGATCAAGCGGAACAGCGCCAGGACCCGTGGCCAGGCGCTCCACGAGCGGGCCAGGCGCGCGCCGCCGCGCGCCGCCGTCTTTTCGAGATCTTCGAGCAGGCCGCCGAGCCCGTAGGCGTCGTGATAGAGGGTGTTGTCGCGCGGCAAAAGCTCGCGCGACTCGGCGAACAGCACCACCACCAGGCGCATCACCGCGCGTACCGCGGCGCGGTAGATGTCCTCAGGGGCGACATCGGCGCACTGAACCTTCAGTGACTCGCCGTGGCCCCGGACCAGGATCTCCACCGCCTCGCGCACCCGCTCGCCGAGCACCTGGGAGAGTTCGGCCTGACCCTTGCGGCTGTCGAGCACCGATTGCAGAAGCGGCGCCGGGACGCCTTCCTTTTTAGGGGACCACAGGGCGGGCTGCAGGAGGGTGCGCAGGGCGCTGACCTGCGGCGACAACGCGCCTTCTTCCAGCCAGAGGTCGAGGTCCCACTCGCAAAAGGCGTCGAAGTCGAGCCCGGCGAAGACCAGCCGCCACTGGCGAGCGTTGGTGATGAGCGCGAGCTGTTCGTTGCCACCCCGTAACCACTGGAGCACCTGGCTCGTGGCCTTGCGCCCGCGGCCGATGCCGACGCGCTTCTCACGGTCGATGAAAACCGGGAGCAAGCCGCCGCGCGGGCCCTGCCAGAGGTGGCGGGGCTTGGCCGTCTCGCCGGTAACAGCGACGCGGCCCCACTCGGCGGGGACCTGGGGGCCGCGCTGCCACCGGCCCGAAGACTCTGTAAAGCCGCACACCTGTTGCAACACGAAGGAGACGAAGGCGGAGATGTCAGCAGACTTGCCGTCGCCGGCGTCGAGGATCGCGGCGACGCGCTTGCGCAGGTCGCGCTCGTAGAAGACGGCGAGCGGCTCAGGCGCAAACGCCGCTACCTCGCGCAGGCGTGGGGCGTCGAGGAGCAGCCCTCCGTGGCGCAGGCGGTCCCAGCCTTGAAGTTCGGCGCTCTTCATGCCTCACCGCCCCGGGCCTCGGGCAGGCGAACCTCGATGCAGATGGGGAAGACCTGCGCCCCGCCCGACATCGCGTGGCGCTTGGGAAGCAGGTACTTGAGAATCCGTTTCCGTTCCTGGTCGAGTTGCTCGCGCACCTCTTCGTAGTGGCGCGTGCGGCGGGCGATCTCCCCTCTTTTTTCCTCGATGGAGCGAGCGATCCTTTCGAGAGTCTCCGCTTCTTCGAAGAGCTGGCCCTGGGCGCGCTCGACCTCGAGTTTCCCGATCTCGCGCTCCAGCTTGCCCAGGGTGTTCTCGGCGATGAGGCTGGAGATCTCGCCGTGGCGGCTGCGGTAGCGCTCGTCCTCCTGTTTGCGGGCCCGCTCACCGTCGAGATGGAGCTGAGCGCGGAGGTCCGCGGTGAGCTGCGCTGCGTGGCTTCGCAAGAAGCGCTGGAGGTCGGGCTCGATGTCGGCAAGGAGATCCCGGGCGCGCTCACGGTGGGTCGGGTCGTCGGTGGGGAGCGCGCCGCGCAGCTCCAGCGCCGGGCGGTGGGCCAGCGCCTCCCCCAGGCGGTCGCCCCGCACCGGGAAGGCCAGGGTCCGCACCCAGTGGTGGAAGGACTCGCGCAAGTCGTTGACCGCCAGCTCCTCGACCGAGAGCAGAACCAGGGCTTGTGCGCCGTCGGGAACGCCGCCCAGCCGCACGGACCAGCGCGACACCTCGTCGTCCGTGCCCGGGAAGCGCCGGCGGGTGAGTGAGGAGAGCGCCTTCTGGAGCATCGGGTGCGAGAGGTGCACGAGTAGCACGTCCGGGCGGGGCGAGAATATCTTGCGCCCGCCCACGTCCTCCAGGAAAGGCTCCGGTCCGAAGGCGATGCGCGCGACGGGGCCGCGACGGTCCTTGCCGCTGGGCACGCGCAGCGAGTCGTCGATCACCTCGCTCCAGCCCGGGAGTTCGGGGTGCATTACCCGGCAAATCTTCTGCTCCTCGGCGCAGTCGAGCTGGGGGCGGCCGCCCCGAATCGCCATGGCGGCTTCCAGGGTGTCGCGCAGGGCGCGGGCGTCGAGGTCCAGCTCGGCGGCGAGGGCCTCGAGGTCGTGCGCCACCCCATTTTCGCCGCTGCCCGTGCCGGCGCTGTCGTCCGCCTCGATGGCGGCCCGACCGCGTACGGCCGCCACTCGGTGGTCGAGGTCGCGCTGCACCGTCTCAAGCGACTCGCCTTGCACCAGCCGCCGGTGCGCCGCCTCGTCGAAGAGCTCGTTGGCGGAGCCCAGGTCCTCGCGAATCTCGTCGGCCTTGGCGATCACGTGGGCGAGGAACTTGAGGTCGTCGTCCTGATTACTCACGAAATGGTGGACGGTCACGTCGCGGGCTTGACCGTGGCGGTCGAGTCGGCCATTGCGTTGCTCGAGCTTCGAGGGGTTCCAGGGACAGTCGTAGTGCAGGAGATAGCGGGCGGTATGCTGGAGGTTCAGGCCCTCGGCCGCCGCGTCGGTGGCGAGCAGAAGCCGGACACTGTGGGCCGGATCGTTGAAGGCACGCTTCACGAGGTCGCGTTCCATCTCGTCCATGCCGCCGAAGAGGGTGAGGATGCGCTCGCCCTCGTAGCGCTCCCACAGGCGGCGGATGAGGTAGTCGAGGGTCGTCTTGTACTCGGTGAAGACGATCAGACGCTCATCGTGCTTCCAGTTCCGGGCGTCGCGCAGCAGGCCTTCGATCAAGCCGATCAGCGCCTTGAGGCGTGCGTCCCGGGTGGGATCCTGCCCGACCAGATCATTGCCCGCGAGGTCGAACCCGAGCCGGGCCACGGCGGCGTCGATGGCAGCGATCTCCTCCCCCAGATCCCCGGCCACGGACTGGAGCCAAGCGCCGACCACGCCCGCAGCGGTCTCCTCGCGCTTTTGCGTTTCCCGGTCATCGCCGGTGTCCTGCTGCACGCTGCGTTCGGCGGCAGCCAGGTCGGTATCGCTCGCCGCCTCGGCTCCGCAGAGTCCCTCCTTGCAACGCCGCCAGGATTCGGCGAAGGCGGTCGGGCAACTGAGCAGGCGCTTGCCGAGCACCTCGACGGCGAAGCTTCCGGCGCGCCGGCGGCGGCGTGCACCCTGCGCGATGAGCTTCTTCACCGCCTTGCGAAAGGCGTTGAACGCGGTCCCGAGCGCCGCCTCTTCGGGAGACAGCGCGAGCAGCAAGGGGTACGGCGGTCTGCGGGTGCAGAATTTTGGCGGATCCGTCCGCGCGTTGATCTCGCGCTTGAGCCGTCGCATCACAACCTGCTGCATGCGCTCCTTCTCGGCCGGCTTGATCTCGTTCGTCTGGCTGAAACGCACTGGGTCGAGAATCTCGAGTAGCCCGGTGAAACAACGAGTGTGGCCGTTGTGGGGGGTGGCGCTGAGGAACAGCCGGTGTTCGAACTGGGGAGCCAGGAGCCGCAACATGCGGCAGAGATCGCTGTCGTCGCCGAAGGCGGAGGGCATCAGGTTGTGGCACTCGTCGACGATCAGGAGGTCCCACGGGAGGTGGGGAGAGCCTTCCGGCGTGCGGCAGGCCGACAAGAACTGTTCGAGTACGTCTTCCTGCCGCAGGTAGTGGTAGGAGCTGATGATCCGGCTGAAGGAGCGCCACGGATTGGTATCCATGCCCAGGCGCCTGCGTAGCCGGTGCGTTTCGGCGCGATTCACGAGGTCGAACGGCAGCGAGAACTTCTCCCACATCTCGTCGCGCCACTGCAGGCGCAGCGAGGCCGGCGTGAGGATGAGGACCCGCTGCACGCGCCGGCGCAGGAGCAGTTCGCTCAGAATCAGCCCCGCCTCGATGGTCTTGCCCAGACCGACGTCGTCGGCGATCAGGAGATTGACCCGCGGCATGCGCAAGGCTTTCAGGAGCGGGACGAGCTGGTAGTCCTCGACCTGCACGGCTCCATGGAAGGGGCTCGACACCGGCAGGTGCTCGACCGGGCCGCCACCGTCGGGGTCGAGGTACGGTCTGGCTGCCGTCCAGCGGGCGGCGCGAAGCAGGGCGTCGAAGTCCGCGCCGGTCATGGGATCCGAGGCGGCGACATTAGGCAGCGCGACCGGCTCAAGTAGCCCGCTGTGCGGCTCAAGTTCCCAGAGGAGTTCTTCGTGGGGCAATTGGTCGTCTTTGTACTCGAGATGGACGAGGTGCAAACGACCCGAGTCCCCGTCGAACGGCTCTACAGCCGAGATGATGCCACGCCGGTTTCGGACCGTAGCGAACAGGCCTACACGCGGAATCGTGACTTCAATGGTCACTCGCTCATTGCCTATGCCCCAGACTCTTGTAGGACAGCTTAAACCACTGTCCGGAATCCGGGATCTACTTTACCCGGCTGCAAAAACTCATGGACTTGGTGCGCATTAACGGAGTTGAAATGGAATTTAAAAAGAGGGCTCTCCGGCAGAATTTGTGGGTAGATCCGCCATAATTTCGGCTGTTGGGCGGAGGGTTTGGCGGCGGTGAAAGCGGTTCAGGAGGGGCCTTCCGGCCCCTTCCCTGAGAAGATGGAAGTATCGAACGACCCTCGATCAGGCCGCCGCTTGATTCAACTGGTCAAACACCACTTTTGACAATAACTTGAAATTGAGAGGCAGTGCGGCAAGGACGACGTTTGGTGCTACCAGGCATAGCAAGCACCGCGGCGCAAGCGGCGGGGCGCGCATCGTCGGGTGCATGTTCGATCAGCATGGCCCGGACGGCCTCTTCGACGACCGATTCGCTCATGTTTTCCATGCGTTCTCCGGTTCCGGGGTGGTTGCCGATGGATTCTCCCGGTCGAAAATCCACCGCGCCGGGTTATCGAGGATGTATTGCCGGATGCGGTTCAGGGATTCTTCGTTGCGGATGATATGTTCATGATAA
>QIHU01000616.1 GCA_003231035.1 Acidobacteriota bacterium | reverse complement strand
TGCGGGCGAGCTGGCCGGCGACTTTAGTTTGGCCACGGAACTGGCTGACTTGATGGCGGCTCGGGGAGTTCCGTTTCGTCAGGCTCACGAAGCGGTGGGTGAGATTGTGCGTTGGTGTGAGGAGCAAGGGGGTAACTTGTCGCTCCTTACTGTGGAGGTGGCTGCTAGCTTCGGTCTTGAACTGACCGCCGCGGAGCTCGCGGACTGCCTTGACCCCGAGGCCGCCGCTGAGCGGAGAACTTCGCATGGGGGTACCGCTTGGTGCGAGATTGAGCGGCAGGTGGGGGTGCTTCGGGGGGGGTGATCCATGGGCGCTGCCCGCTGGGGGTTCGAGTCCGTCTCTCCCGCGCAGTGGCCGGGCGGCTGCGGGCTAGATGTTTGCACTACGAGTCGGCCCATTCCGGGCGGTCGCGCAACTCATCGCTTCGCTCTTCAGACAATCACGCCCGCTTTCCTCCATGGGCCGATCCGTGCCCTCCACTGGCTGGTGCCCGCAGCCTAAGGCCACTGCGCGGAAGAGACGGACTCTTTGTTGGAGTTATTTGTCGTCCTCGCGCCTCGCTGCGCTCGGCTCTCGGTACCGCTGTCCGGGGTGGAGCGCTGAGGCCTCGCCGCTTCGCGTCTCGGGGAAAAACCTAGGTATTGAGCGAAGGGAGCGAGCCGCCCCGGCGAGCCCGGCCGCAAGGCCGGCCTCGTTAGGGGTGAAAACCGAAAAACGACGTTTTTTCGGTTGAGGGGACCTGGGCGAGAGGTCCCCATAAACAAAGGGGCGGGGGCGGGGGTGGGCGGTTGAGGGGACCTTCGAGAAAGGTCCCCAAGAACAAAAAAGGTGACGGCCGTTCATGCGATACTGAACTCCCATGCGGAGACAGAAGGCGATCGAACGATGAGTCAACCCACGGCAAGCGAAGCCGTCACCCAACAAATCCGAATTCAGGCGGAGAGTTTCTTCGTACCCGAACGGAGTATGCCTTCAGAGGGTTACTATTTTTTTGCCTACCAGATTCGGATCACCAATCTGGGCACGGAGACCGCACAGCTGTTGAGTCGTAGCTGGATCATCACCGATGGCAATGGGGAGGAACAGCGGGTGTCAGGGCCGGGGGTGGTCGGGGAGCAGCCGGTGTTGGCACCGGGGGCTAGTTTTTCGTACACCAGCTTCTGCCCCTTGCCGACGCAGGTGGGGTCGATGGCGGGGAGTTATCAGATGGTCTGCGCCAACGGCGAGCGTTTCGATGCGAAGGTCGCTGCCTTTACCCTGGCTGTGCCGCACACGGTGAATTGATGCTGGCGGCGGCGCGGTTGGTGCTGCTGAGCGATCCTCGGGGTGCGATTCTAGAGGTGCACGGTTCGTGGCGGGAGGCCGCCCAGGTGCCGGTGGGGGAGACCCTGGCGTCTTGGGTTGCCCACTCTGGTGCTGGCCCGGCGCTCGATTTCTTGTTGGAGCTTCGCCGGGAGGGAGCTGCCTTTGGCTATCCCTTGCCGATCTCCGGCGCCCCGTTTTCTCGCCTGAGTTTTGCGGGGCTGATGGCGGACGAGTACGCTTGGTTGGTGGCCGCGGAGGGTGATCGGCAGTTGCGCGAGGCTTGTCGTGAACTGCTTTCCTCGGTGGTGGACCTGCCCCATCGCCCATCGCGCGACAGCTGTGAGCTGTTGCACCGATTGGTGACCTCGGTCGGAGGGCGGCGGTCCGGGGTTGGTGAAGTTGAGCAACTCGCGGTGGCTTCCTCGCCGCTGCCAGGAGGGACGCTGGTCCCGACCGCGGTATTGTCCGCCGTCGACGAGCTGCTGGGCCTTCTGGCGCAGGCGGGGATGGCGTTGTTTGGCGAGCCATTGACGGCCGATCAGGCGCGCCTGGCGGCGGCGGTGGCGAAGAAGAGCGACGCGATCTCGGCGTTGCTGGCCGAGGGGGCTAGCCAAGGCGCCGGTGGCGAGAGCTCGGGTGAGGGGGTTTTCGCGATCGAGCCCGCGCTGGAAGAAAGCGTGGCGCTCCATCGGGCGCTGGCGGCTAGGCGCCAGGTGAGCTTGGTGGTGGAACTGCGTCGGCCACTGCCTCGACTGCGAGTCGATGGCACCGCTGGTGAGCTGTGGTTGGATTATCTGCTGATGGCCGCGGTGGATCTCGCGGGGCCGGCGGGTACGGTCGAGCTGCTGGTGGATCTTGATGCGAACACGGTGCGTCTGGCCTTTGCCGTGGCCACCACTATCGAGACGGCGACCGGCCGGCTGGCGGTGGCCAAGCAGATCGCGGAAGCCCTGGGAGGCACCCTTTCCCTGAAGCCGGCTGGCCAAACGGTGGCGGTCACCGCGCGGTTGCCGGCAGTGAGCTAGAGACCAGGGCAGCGAGATCGGGTATCGTCGAGCGATGATGAGACTATTGTTTCGTACCTTCGGCTCCGCGCGCTGGTGGGTGTTGTCGCTGTGCCTGGCGGCGGTTGCGGTGAACTCTTGGGGGAGCGACACGGATCGATACACCGCTCCTTTGCAGTTAATGTTGCGGCAAGTGGAGGTGGAAGTTCCGCTGCACTCTGGCGATTCAGGTCCCGGAGGAGTCTTGCCCAAGGTGCTAGCGGCGATGGAGCGGGTGCCGCGGCACGAGTTCGTGGCTGAGTCTCAGCGCGACCTCTGCTATGAGAGCCGGGCTCTGCCCATCGCGCCGGGACGACGCATGCCAGCGCCCTACGTGTCGGCGATTCTCACCGATCTCCTGGCTCTGGAACCCGCCGATCGAGTGCTGGAGATCGGCACCGGCACGGGCTATCAGGCAGCCTTGATGTCGCTGCTCGCCGGTGAGGTGATCACCATCGAGCCGGACCCCGAGTTGGCGAGCGCGGCGGCCAATCGGTTGGCCCGGTTGGGCTTTGATCGGGTCGAGGTCGGCCGGGCGACGGGCCTCGATGGTTGGCCCTCGCGCGGTCCCTTCAACGCCATCCTCGTGCGCCATGCGGTGACCCAGGTGCCGGTGGGCCTGCTCGAACAGCTCACGCCCGATGGGGTACTTCTGGTTCCGGTGGCCACCGCGGGAGGTCAACCGGTGTTAACCCGCGTGGCGGTCAAGCCGCAGAAGCGGCGCCGCAAACCACCCAAGTACTTGATACAACCGCTGATGCCCGTGGAGGCCGATGCCCTTCCTCGATCGCACTAGCTGTGGGACTAACCTGTTGCTTCGGGGGGACGTTCGTCGTCCTTGCCCCGCTGCTCCAGGAGGCCAAAATGGGTCTCCAAGAAACGCCGGGAGAGCTCGGAAATCATCCGCGACATGGTGTCGATCTCCATACGCGTGGTTGGATCGAGGACGGTGACGCCGGAACTCACCTCGCGAATGTCGTCACCTTCCGGGGCTGTCTTCGGGTAGGGCTTTCCGCCGAAAGCGCCGCGCATCTCGTGGATGTACCCCAGGGTGCGATCGAGGGCCGCTGGCTTCAATTTCATCCCTTTGAGCACCCGCTCGACGCTATTGGGACGCGGAATCACCTTTCCCGTCTCCCAGTCGGAGATGGAGCTGGTACCGATGCCGATGGCGTCAGCGAGGTCTTTCTGCGTCCAGCGCAGCAAGACTCGCATTACGTGGATCGCCATGCCGGTGTCGGTCTCTAGAACAGGATCGTGCACAAGACGAGTTTTATAGCTATCCGCGACCGAAGTGCAACCATAAGTGCCTTTAGGTCAAGAAGTTACCGGAAGGGGTAAAATCTAGAAGCCGATATTTATTAGTCTTCTTCGGGTATGAAAAAGGTGTTCTGACTCTGTAAGGAGGAACTAGTTCCCCCAGAGGGGAAATCACCGGATTTCAAGATCTTTCGGCTGGTGGTCTGGGTTGGTGTTGTTGCTGGGGAGCGGCGGGTCGGGTCGGTCGGGTCCTTCACGCCAAGTTACCGGGGCGGGCCCAACGTATTGTGGGCAGCCTGCCCGCCCCTGCGCTTCGGGGGTCGGTCGGGTCCTTCACGCCAAGTTACCGGGGCGGGCCCAACGTATTGTGGGCAGCCTGCCCGCCCCTGCGCTTCGGGCGCGCAAACCGTTGAGTTGGTTGTCGCTTCTCGTTGCGCGCGCCCTCAGAGCTAACTTGGCGTGAAGGACCCTCCCTTGGCGTTGTTTGGGGCCTCGCTCGGGCTTCGCCCGATCTTGCTGCTACGCTGCCTGGCCGGCTAGGCCGGCTAGGCCGGCTAGGCCGGCTAGTGAGGGGACCTTCGCGAAAGGTCCCCATGAACAGCAGGTCGGGGGCGGAGCGCGCGAGGCGCCAGGCGAGCCCGGCCGCTTAGGCCGGACTCGTTAGGGGTGAGCGACAAGAACGCCGCTTCTTGTCGTGAGGGGACCTTCGAGAAAGGTCCCCATGAACAGCAGGTCGGGGGCGGAGCGCGCGAGGCGCCAGGCGAGCCCGGCCGCTTAGGCCGGACTCGTTAGGGGTGAAAGACGAAAAATGACATTTTTTCGTCTGAGGGGACCTTCGAGAAAGGTCCCCATAAATAAAAGGGCGGGGGGCTGGGCGGGACTACTTCCGCCGATCGCGGCCGGGTGGGGCCTCCGCGGCCGCATCGTCCGTGCCGGAGTGGCCCGAAGGGTTGGCATCCTCGGCAGGTCGCTCGCTGGTGGGCTCCGCCTCGGGCGGCTTGTCCTTCTTGCGGTTGAGCAGCTCGGCGGCGACCTTTTGGACCAGGGCTTCGAGTTCCGCGGGATCGGGAGGCTCCATCTTGTCGAACTCGCGGAAAGGGTCGCGGTCTGTCGGCTTCCTAGCGAAAATATCGTCTTGCGGTCTGCGCATTGCGGTCGCTCTCTTGGGCTTCGCGCGCGGGATAATCCCGCCACGATCGATCCGGCTGCGGCGGTAGCGGAGCCTCGA
>QIHU01000590.1 GCA_003231035.1 Acidobacteriota bacterium | reverse complement strand
GCGCCGAGAGCGCTTCCAGCAGTTGCAGCGACTGTGTTGTCTCGCTCGCAGTGAGATGGCCCATGCGCTCGAGCCGCGCCACTGCTGAAGCACACTCCACCTCCGTAGCCCACCACACCGCGACGCCGCGCCCGTCGCGAAACAAGGTCTCTAGGGCGTCGCTGGTCTCTTCTGCGACCAGTAAGGGAACGACGGCGGAGGCGTCCCAGAATCTCAGCGGCCGCTCCTTCTCTCCTCGAGCAGTATCGCCAGAGCACCGGCGCCGCCGCGTGGCTTCGGTCGCGGCTGGCGGAAGAGATCCTCACTCTTCGCACTCGTCGCCCGGCGGAGCAGACCTTGGCGTTCCAAGCGGGCGACACGGCCCTCTGGGTTGAGGGCATGGTCAGCGAATACCGAGGCCAAACGGGCGATTCCCCGTGCCGCACCTGGTCGATGAGGGCACTGAGCTGGTTCTTCGTTTCGGTCAGAGTGGCTGTCTTCATTTAGCTAGAATAGCTGATTGAGTTGGGCTTCTCAAGCTGAATGACTCCACTGGAGGCAACGTTCCGGCTTGCTCTGCTCCCGAAATGGGTGAGGAGTCAAACTGCTTTCGAGTTGGGTGAGGAGTCAAGCTGGGCGCGGATTTTAGACACTCGCGCAGTGGGTCACAACTCGTGCTGTTGGAGGGACTTGGATCCTTCCCTCTCGGTGGCATCACGATGGTCTCTTGCTTGACCGATGAATCTACATATGATAGTAAGGACAAGTGCCGACATATCGAAGATTAAGAGGAGAAATTCGAGAAAGTTTTTAACATTAGGATGAAAAATGCCCTCTTTTTGGGGCCCCATCTCCGCTTCTTCGTCTGTGAGTCACGCAGAGGAGGTCAGGAAGAGCAGCTCCGAGGGCATGGCGCCGATGGCTACGAGCCCCTCCGTGGATCGGCGCTACGTCGCCGGTAGCTTCGCGTTGTGTCGGAGCGCCGCAAGACAAAGCTCGCGCCCGCGGTAGCGGACGCGGGTCACACTCCAGGTAAGGAGAACACCATGCGATGTAGATGGAACCGTGGACTTGTCGGACTGGCGTTGGCTCTGATCGTGGCTAGCCCCCTACTGGCCGCGCCGGGCAGTAGGGAAGGGGATCCCGCCTCCATTTTGGCGGCGCCGGAGGCGGCCGAAGGATGGGTTGAGGTCTCCGAAGGCGCCTGGCAGCGGATCGCCAAAGATGGCGGAGTCGAAACCACGGCGCAGGGCAAGGCGGGGTTGACCTGGGTACTCCAGGACCTGCGTACCGAGCTGACCTACCTGGTCAGCGAGTTTCTGACCAACCCGGACGAGGAGACCAAAGAGATCCTCGACATGCAGCTACAGATGATCGCCGAGGTCGAGCGCAACGTCGCCAACTGGCGGCCGCAGGTCGCCCCGGAAAAGGCGGCGCCGTTTTGCTTCATCGACTGGAACGCGAGCGCCGGGCCGACGAGTTGCGGCAACCAAGCGGCGGCGGACGCCAGCTACTATGGCACCAGCACCTCCGCCTGCTTCGGTTCCTGCACGGTCTACGCGTTCGCCTATGTGAGCCGCACTTGCGGTAATGGAACCAAGACCTCGTCGCAGACTTGTTCGGACAGCGGAATCGACAAGACGTGCTCCGCGTCGGCCTCGTTGGGTGGTTGTGTCAACAATTGTTACTCTTACGGCTATTCGTCGATCAGTTGCCCGAATCTCTTCAAGTCGACCTCGGCCAGTAGCACCCAGTGTTCGACGGGATTATGTTGTGCTTGTGCGAAGCCCGTCTGTAAACAACCGGCTCCCGCTCCCGTATCCAGGCCGGCTCCCCAACAGGGGCTCGGCGGCTTCCAGCCGTCTGTTGTTACTGATCCGGCTCTGTGCCCCTACCTTGCTCCCTCTCCATAGTAGCTCTCCCCGCTAGACCCTGAACCAACTCCCGGGGGGCGGCTCACGCCCCTCGGTTATCTCCTCGACGGTCGGTGAGGGTTCCGCGTTACACCAACGGTGTGCCAGGCACTTCGGGGATGGCTCCGTACGGTGGCTAGCCGTTTCATTGCTGCCAAGGTGCTGCTGCCGAGGTGCCAGAACTCGTTTCGCAAATCACTTGTGGTCAGAGATTTGTGGATTGGGTGGCATTCGCCTTGTGTAGCGCTGCCGAAGGCCGCCTCCCGAGATCGAGCAGCCAGCCAACGGAGGGCGCGAGCGTCAGCGAGGCCGGCCCGGCAGAGCCGGCCTCCTTGAAGTGAATCGAAAAAAGCGATGTCTTTTTCGGAGAGGGGGTTGGCGAGAGCCCCAAGAAACAGACTCAGAAGCCGCAGAGTGGACCGGGTGATGGGTTAAAGCACTGTGAGGAGGTGCTCACCTGCCAGGTGCCGTCCGGCTTGCAGGTCTTCTTCTTACCGCGGAAACCGAAGGCGCAGAGGCTGCCGTCGATGTCGAAGTAGCAGATGGCGCCCTCACTGTAGACCTTGCCGCTCTCTGTGCAGGTCGGCGGCTGCGCCGTCAAAGTGATCGAGCTGCCGGCGGCGCTGACCCGTATGGCACCGCTGCCGGCGATGGACAGAGGCTTATTGGCCAGGTTGTTGATCGACAGTACGCCCGAGGTGGCGGGCGGTCCCTGGGGCCCTTGCGGCCCCTGCGGCCCCGCCGGCCCTTGGGCGCCGACCGGCCCCTCGGCTTCATCCACCTGGAGGGTTGCGTCAGGGAACTCGAAGCCGCCGGAAACGCTGGCGACTACGCCCGCGACGGTCAGCCGCTGGTCCGGTGAGGTGGTGCCCATTCCGACATACCGGGTGGCGTAAACTCTCGCGCCCCCGGTCGTGACGCCTCCTTGATTGGCGTAGACCGCGCCGACCACCAGATGGGTACCGAACTGGCCGACGGAGCCTCCGAAGTTGTCTCCGGGGTCGGTGGAGCGCATCTCCGCCACCATCGAGGCGTCGGCCCCGGAGAAAAGGCGTGCGTAGCCCAGGTTGGAGGAAAAGGGTGCGTCGGCGCCGACCAGGAAGTCCGGGACGCCGTCGCCGGTCAGGTCGCCGGTGCCCGTAACGCTGCGGCCGAAGGTCTCGCTCTGGAGGTCGCCGGTGAGGGTAAAGAGAATCGTTCCGGAAGCCGGTGAGAGGACCCGCACGAGACCGGTGTTCGAGTTGTCGAAGGGACCGCCGGCAATGAGGTCGCCGAGGGTGTCGCCATCGATGTCGCCGAGGCCGGCAAGTGATGAGCCAATATCCTCGCTCTTGGTGGCACCGTCATAGGTGTAGAGGACCGAGCCGTCGGCTCCCGAGTAGACGCGTACTCGCCCACCGAGGCCCTCGCGCGGGGCTCCCACGGCGACGTCCGCCACGCCATCGCCGTCGGCGTCCCCTAGACCGGCCACGGAAGCGCCGAACTTGTCGAACGTGGCGGCACCGTTCAAGTCGAAAAGCAAGGAGCCATCGGCACCCGAGAAGACCTTGGCGTAGCCGGCGATGGGAATACCGAAGCCAACCCCGGGAGCGCCGATGATGATGTCGCCGATGCCGTCGCCGTCCAGGTCGCCGGCCGCGGCGATCGAGGAGCCGAAGCCGTCGCCAAAATTGTCGCCGGAATGGACGCGGATCACGCTGCCGTCGATGCCGGAGAGGATGAACACGTTGCCCGGGCCCTCGGTGCCCGGGGCGTTGTTTTGGACCTCGCCGATCGCTACGTCGTCATGCCCGTCACCGTCCATGTCGCCGATGCCGGCGACGGTGGTGCCAAGGCGGCCATTGATCTTGGTACCCGAGACACTGAACAGCTCCGAGGCGTCGGAACCCGAATGGACGGTCGCCTTTCCGCCGTCCAAAGCCAGAGTGTCATCGAGGCTGGCTCCGACCACGAAGTCTTCAATTCCGTCGTTGTTTACGTCACCGGCGCCCGCCACCGAGCGGCCGAGGAGCTCCAGCTGCGTCGTGCCGCTGACCGCGAACGCCGGAGTGTCCAGGGAGCCGGTCGCCAGCGAGACATTGAGATCTTGGCTCAGTGGGTAGAGCTTGCCGAGCTGGCCGACCGACGCCGCCTTGAGGCATTGCGAGGTGAGGTTCTTGTCCTTCAGGCCGTCGACGCACCGGGTGAGCGTGCGCTTGAGGGCGAGCGCGCCCAAGCTATCCGTTTCGCTGCCGATGGTGACCCGGGTTTGGGCTGCTCGTGCAAGGGAGCTGTCGTCGTCGAGCAACTCGAACTCGCCTCCTAGGTTGCGCAACAGGACGAGTCGGCCGTCCGCTTTGAGCAAGGCGAGATCCAGTAGGCCGCGCCCGTCCAGATCGGCCGCCGCGGCCAGAATCGTGTCGTGCTGGCCGGCGAGGCCGGCTTCGAGGGTCAGATCTCGCAGTTCGCCGCCGCGGCTGGCGAGCCAGCGATCGTCGCTTCCCGGTCGGGAAAGATAGAGGTCGGGTTGACCGTCACCGTTCCAGTCGGCCCACGCCGCTCGCGGTGCATCGGTGAGGGCTGGCGCGGCTGTGCTGAGTGGGGTGACTGCGAGCGTCAGCAGCAAGAGCGCGCTCACAGTGAGAAGTCTCCGGGTCGTCATGGTTTTATCTCCAAGGGTTCCGTGGGCCAAGACAGTTGAATTTCGTGTCATCGCTTCTCTCCTCAGAAGCCGCAGACCGGCCCGAAGGAGGGGTTTGAGCACGCGCTCGAGCTGACTACCTGCCAGGAGCCGTCCGCTTTGCAGCGAAGCTCGAGCGCCCTGAAGCCGAAGCTGCACGGGATCCCATCGGGGAATGTGTAGCAAAATGCGTCCTTCGAATAGGTCTTGCTGGCATAGGTGCAGAGCGTTCCAGGCACGTTGACCGTGACGGTGCTACCGCCGGCGCTGACGCTCGCCGTACCGATGCCGGTGACCGTCAGCGCGGGTCCGGGTTGGCCGTTGATCGAAGCGAGGCCGTTTTGCCCCGGCGGTCCGACCGGTCCGGTGGGGCCCTGCGAGCCCGCCGGACCGTCCGGCCCAGCTGGGCCAGGTAGCGTCGCGGTGGTTTGCACCGTCGAATCCGGGAACTCGAGGCCGCCCGAAGTCTTGACCACGCCGGCCACGGTCAACCGGCCACTGAGTTGGGTAGTGCCGATCCCGACGTTGCCGGAGCTGTCCAGATTGAGATCCTGGCTCAGCGGGTAGAGGCGACCGAGTACCGGATTGCTGCCGGCCTTGAGACACTTACCACTCGGGTTCGCTTGGTCCTTGATGCTGTTCGAGCAGGCGGAGATGAGTTGGGGTGTCACCGGGGAGATGGATGTGGAGGGGGTTGTGGTCACCGTGCCCGCGACAGTGAGCTTGGCGAGGCTCGGTCTGAGATCGAGATCCGCTGTAGCTTCCACGAGAAGGCCGGTTTCGTCAGAGACGAAGATCCGCTCCCGGCCATGAGGATCGACCACGTAGATACCGGGCGTTTCGCCAGCGTTCTGAACATGGGAACTTGGTGATGGACTGTTCTGAGCTGACGCGGCCAGCGAGAGGGCCAGGGCCAGGAACGGGACGAAGATAGAAACGCGTTGTGCTTTCAACTGTCGATCTCCTTTGTGGCCGACAGGGTCGGCCGGATCGTTATTGGCCACAGGTCGGGATTAGGGAAGGGTTGTTGCAGGCCGACGACGAGATGACCTGCCAGCGCCCGTCCGATTGGCACACGAGTTTTTTCTGCTGGAAGCCGCCGGGGCAGGGAATGTTATTGGGGAAGGCGTAGCAAAATGCGCCGGTGCTATAGGTCTTCGAGCTGTAGGTGCATGGGGTGGTCCCCGCGCTGACGGTGATGGTGTTGCCGAAGCTGCCGACCAGCAGGTTCGGGGTACCGGCCACGAGGTTGACGCTCGGGCCGCTCAAGCCGTTGAGCGAGGTCACGCCCGGAGTGCCGGCTGGCCCTTGAGCTCCTTGGGCTCCCTGGGCTCCCTGCGGACCCTGCGGTCCCTGCGGTCCCTGGAGCCGCATTGTGGGCTGCAGCGAGCCGTCCGGGAGGAGGAAACCGCCCGAGGTACTGTGGATCCGGCCCCGCACGGTGAGGGTCTGGTCAGGAAGCGTGGTTCCTATGCCGACCTCGCCGGTGGGGCTTATGAAGAGATCCTGGGTGATCGGATAGAGGTGGCCGAGCTCCGGGAATGACGATGCTTTGGTGCATTGGCCGGAAACGGCGGTGTCCTTGACACTGACCACGCACTTGGCGACGAGGGGTTGGATCTGAATAGTGCCGATCGTGGTGCCGCTGAGCGTGAGCTTGTCCGGTCCAGCGTTTTCTGGGTGGCCGATGTCGGTGTCTTCGGCGAGGAGGCTCGCCATCGGGGCTAGCGCAAGGGCGAGGCACAGGCCGGCCGAACGTACAGTTCTCCCGTTCAATTCTCTGACTCCTTTCGATAGGGCGGTCAAGATCCCGCGTACGGCGGGCTTCGGTAGGGGCACCCTCTATGGAGTCAGAAGAGCGCCTATTCGCCCTCGGCGCCATGACGAGAAGATGACCGGGTCAGGGCGAGAGCCTGACGGAAAGCGCCAACCTGGTGGGGGCCGAGCCTCACTCCTATCTGCTGGCGGCAACACGGGCCGCACTCGAAGCTTCCGGTACCGTCAATCCCGATCCGTTTCCCAGGCCTCGACGATCGCCGTGAGGCGCTCGTCGTTCTTGCTCCGGGCGTACTCGAGCATGTTCATCTTCTTCTTCTCGCTTACGACCAGAGGGTCGGCGCCGTACTCGAGCAACAAGGCAAGGGACTCTGGATCGAGGCGCCAGATGGCCACGCGCAGAATCTCGGGCGCATCCAGATTGGGATCCGCACCCGCCTGGAGCAGCGCTTCGATCGTCTGATGCATGGCGGGGAACGCCGGACGGATGTCCACCACGATTTCAAGCAG
>QIHU01000786.1 GCA_003231035.1 Acidobacteriota bacterium | reverse complement strand
ATCCGCGCCATGATGTTGAGGTCGAGTTCGTCGGGCGGCGAGATCATTCCGTTGACCACCAACAGCCCATGGCGGCCGGCAAACTCCCCGAACCCTTCGAGCACATTGATCACCGCACCGATGCGTAGCGACAGGCCTTGCGGGAAGCGCGGGAAGGTGCGCCCCGCGCCAAAACCGTGAATTCCCGTCCCGCTGGAGTCGTTGAACCGAAACTCGCCGTTGAGCATCTCGAAACGCTGCGAAACCAGCGGATTGAGAATCTTCGCGGGCGGGTTGGCGTCCGGGTTGGCCGGGTAGTCCCAGGGGATCGGGGTCCAGTCGATGTGCACCGTGGCGATCGGGTCGCCCACGGTGTTGGTGGCCAGTAGCTGACAGGCCGACTCGCCGAGGGTGGTGCTGAAACGCAACGGGGCTTCGTTGACCTTCACCCCGCGCAACAACTGCGGGAAGTTGGGGATGCGCTGGAGCAACGAGAAGGGAAAGGGCAGCTCCGCCACGATCGGCACGTCGGGCGTCTGCGGATCGGGCACGGAGAAGAGAGAGAAATAGGCGGAGCGGAACCTCCGCTTCTCCTCCTCTCCACTCCACGCCCGGCGATCCGCGGCCACAGCCATTAGCTCTTCTTACCTCCCCGCGCCTTGGCCGCGGGGCCGCCAGCGGAGGATCCTCCAGCGGAGGAGGAACCTTCATCGTCCACCTGTTGAACATGAACCACTCTTCGCTTGAGCGTGTCGCTGATCTCTTGCAACGACTTCGCTTGATTGGCCTCGTAGTCCGGGTCGTCAATGGCAAAGCGACACAGGACCCGCCAGCAAACACGGAGGTACTTCTTGTCCTTGTGGTGTACTTTCTCCGGGTGCTTCTGCACATACATCGCCACCACCCAGGTGACGAAATCCTCGGGGGTCATGTCGTCCGAGAACGAGACGAGCTTGGGGCCAGTGTAAATTCGCTTCTCGTCCTTCATCTCGGGTTTTACTGAGAGAATGCTGTACTCAACTACTTTCAGGTCGTCGCCGCTTAGGTTGCGATCATCCATGATCCGTTCCTCCTTGGGAGTGGTAGTGGGAGCGACCCGGTCGGGGGCCGGCAAGCCGGCGCCACCGGCCGTGGCCGGAATTGATGGGTGGACGACGCCCAGGGCGCCGGGTGAAGTCGGCCAAGCCGGGCCCGGCGAACCGGGAACCGGAGGCTGAGCGTTGGCTGCGGGTGGTGCGAAAGGTAAAGATGGTGAAGCCAGCGGTGCCGGCAGCGAGGTGGGTAGGGACGGTGCACGCCGATCCAACTCGACCAGGGCACCGCGCAGAACCGAAAAACCAAGGCCGGCGAGGCGAAGCGGGAGCAGAGCCAGCCCTACGGCGAGGCCGCCCAATTCCCCACCTGACAAGGCGGATCGAACGGGCAAACGGGGCTCCTGGCGTGGCCAGTCGTTCATCGCCGAGCCCTCCACAGCCAGCTCAACTGGCGCAGCAGGAAGAGGGCGAGGAGCACCACCACGGCGGTGGCGGCCGGCTCCAGCCAAGCGCCGCCGATGCCTGATTCTTGGAGGTAGCGAGCCGCGATCACCACCGCCGCGATGGCCAGGAGCACCGCGGTGACCGCCTGCGAGCCGTCGCGCCGCCGCGACTCGTCCTTTTGGGTGGCTGTCGTTTGCAGCTGGACCGTCAACTTGCCCTCGGCGGCGAGGGTCAAGGCCCGGTCCAACTTGCTCGGCAGATCCAGTAGGGCGACCAACGCCTCGGTGGCCAGCGATTGCATCTCACCCGGGGCGAAGCTGTCGACCACCTCGCCCACCCGCGAGGTGAGACGCAGCCGATCGATGGCGGCCCGCAAGCCGTCGTGGCCCGGCGCTAAGGCGCGGGTATGGCGGGCGACGATAGCCAGACCGCGCCAGAAGGCCAAAAGGTGCGGCTTAGGTCGGTAGCCGAGCCGCGTTGCCAACCGCCAGTGCAAGAAGAGATAGCCGGCCAAGTCGTCGCGGGAACCCAAGCCGGCGTCGCGGAAGGGTATGCCCTGACGTAGCTGCTGCACCAACGCCCGACCGTCGTCCGCCGGGCCGCCGGTCAGTTCGAGAAGCAAGGCCGAGGCGGCCGCGTCGGGATCCTGCGCCGCGGCCGCTTGCAGATAGCTCCACAGGCGGGGCCGAGCGGAGGCGGGGAGGGCCTCGAAGAGGCCGCCGACCCAACCGATCTTCCCCGCGCTGCTCACCACCACGTCATCGCCGCTGAACGCCGTTGGGTAGAGGCCGCCGAAGAGGGCTTGGGCCAGCCAACAACGGCACAACCGCCGCGCCAGATCCGGGTCGGCCCGCGGTTCCGCCGTAGGTGTGGGGGCATCGGCGCCAAGGCGAGCCCCAGCCGTCGAGAGCGTCGTCAAGGTCGATCCCGCCAGCGCCCGGCGAGTCACCAGCCCAGGAGCACACAAATCCGGCAGGAAGGTGGGTACCAGCGGACGCGGCGAGGAACCCTCCCCCCAGCCGCGCAAGCCGGCGATCAAGGTGGCGGAATCGGCGCCAGCCGCCAAGGTCGCCACGAGGTCGTCGACCGCCGCCACGCGGCGAGCCGGCTCGACCTCGGGAGCCAGCGCGGCGAGGACCAGCGGCAGCGATTCGCGTTCCTCCTCCACGGCGGCCACCAGATCGCCGCGCGACAAACGGACGAGGACCGCCTCCCCCGCGGCGAGCAGCGCTCGGTGCTCCTGGTGGGTCAAGGTGGAACGATGCGGCGGCTCGGCGAAGTGGTGGAAGCACTCTTCCAGCGGTCTTCCGAGCGCCGCCTCGACTCGCGCCCTCGATTCCTCCGGCGCCAGCGCTGGGCACTCCTCGGGAATGGCGGCAAGAATCTGGCAGGCCGGCTCCGCCAGCAGATCGAGTCGCTGCGACAGATAGCGGCCGAAGAGGCGAAAGGCCGGCCCCAGTTCGCACAGGGCGGCGCCCAAGGCAGCGGTCTTGACCGGCGCCGGTGCATCGGCATCGACCCCCACCAGAGCCGCGGCCAGGCGCTGCTCGACGAGGCTGTGCCGCTCAGCACGGTGGCGTTCAGCACGGCGTCGTTCAGCACGGTGGCGCCCGCCGTCACTGGTCTTCCACCAGTGGGTCTTCACCATGCGCCGCTCCCCCGCTCGGTGACGAGCGGCGGCGGGCTACAAACTGGGTTCCGGTACGTCATGTCATCTCACCGTCATGAGCGCGGCATCGGTCCCCAGCCACACGGTTGGCCGGAGGAGCTGGCCTCGCGGCCGCGGAGAATCTGTTCGAGGACCGCCCCCGGCTGGCGTAGGGTCTCGCTGAGGAGCTTGCCCCAGCGCGCCGGGTCCAGCGCTTGCGGTGAGACCAAGCTGAAAGCCAGGTCGATAGCGCTGGCCTGAACCCGGTCGCCAGCCTTGCAAGCCCCTTCCAGGACTCCGTTGAGCTGCCCTTCGGCGGCGTCGGCCATGGTCTCGATATTGCGGGTCGATGGATGGCCGCCATCGGGAATGGGTCGACGCACGAAGTGGAGAGCCTGCTGGGCCCCCAAACAGGACATCGCCACTGAAAAGCGGCCGAAAGCTTTGGCTAGATCACGCATCTACCGTCTCCTTACTGGGAAGCCGCCAGCTCGCGCGCAGTAACGCCGCTAGCAGCACGATGAAGCCGCCCAAGGCAAGCGCTGCCTGGGCGGTGAATAGGTTGAAACCGAAGGCCGGCGGCGGCCCGGAGGTGCTGAGCAGGTAGGTCAGCAGCAGAACGGTCGCGGCCAGGGGGACCAAGGGCAACGGCCGCTGAGTGGGTCGTTGGGCCGGTGGTCCCTGGAGCACCGCCACCGGCAGCTCGCCTTGCGCCAGCTGGTCGAGCAAGGCGGCGGAGCGCCGACTGCCGTCGAGCAAGAGGCGCGCACTGGAAGCCACCTGCGCGGTCAGGTTGTCGATACCGATCGAATCGGTCAGCCCCTGCCAGGCGAGGAAGCGGCTGGAGGCCTGTTCGAGGTGGGCGCCGACGTGAAAGTCCGGCTCGAAGCGGGTGATCAAGCCGTCGATGGCGATCGCCGAGCGGATGTACTTGATGATGTCGCGCTCCGGCATCACCCCGGTCTGCCGCGACAGTTGCAGCATGTCGGTCATCACCCGAGTGAAACTGATTTCCAACCGGTGGCGCCCACCGCGCTTGCCGTACCAGCCGCGGGTGAGCGAGGCGAGGCCGGAATGGAAGGCGTCGGGCTCCGACTCGGGAGTGAAGACCGAGAGTTTGAGGAACTGGGTGTTGAGCGTCTCCACATCGCCCTCGGCCAGGGCCAGGGTCATCAGCGAGAGGTGGCGACGCGAGTAAGGGCTCATCACCCCGGTGATGCCGAAGTCGAGGTAACCGACCACGCTGCCGGGCATGATCATCAGATTAGCCGGGTGCAGATCGGCATGGTAAATGCCGTGCAAGAAGGCGTCGCCGAGGAAGTTGGCGATGATGTTCGAAGCGAAACGGCGCGGGTCGAGACCCTGTTTCTGAAGTCGTTTGAGCAAGACCTCGTCGCCACGCTCGCGAGCCCGCAGGTAGTCGAGCAGGGTCACCCCCTCCAGGAACTCCATCACCAGGGTTCGCCGACTGGTGTAGGCGCCAAAGATCTCCGGGATCGTCTGCGCCGGATTGGAGGCGGCGTTGGCCCGCAACCGTTCGAGGTTGCGTGCTTCGAGGCGAAAATCGAGTTCGTCTTCGGTCCACAGCATGAACTCGGTGAGCGGTTCGAGCAGCCAGTGGAAGAGCGAGAGGCGCAAGGTGTGGATGAGGCGAACCGCCACCCGCATGATGCGCACGTCACCCGCGAAGTCTCTCTCGACGGTGGGCCGGCGCACCTTCACCGCCACCTTGCGGCCAGCCAAGGAGGCGACGTGCAC
>QIHU01000564.1 GCA_003231035.1 Acidobacteriota bacterium | reverse complement strand
GCTTGCCCGCGCTGACCCCACGTTCTTGGGTCAAGTAGTCATGGGCTGCTCGCACGTCTAGGAAGAGGCCCGCTTCGCTGGGTGTGCCGTCACTGCGACCGTAACCGCGATAGTCAAAGGCGAAGAGGTTGAGTCCAATGCGGTGCAGCCAACGCAGGGCGCCGATGCGGTGGGCGATGCTGCCCTTGTTGCCGTGGCAGTAGAGCAGCGTACCGAAGGCTTGTGGATGGTCGATCCACCATCCGTGGAGCTGCACATCGTCGACGCTCGGGAACCAGACATCTTTGACTTTCAGCCCGAGCGACTTTGGATCCCAGTTTCCGCTGGGGTAGCACTCGGGCAGGAAGAGCTGGCTCTTTTGGTAGCTTCGCCGCAGGAGGTCGAGGGCACTGAGGCTTCCGGCCACCGCCAAAGATGGCAGTGCCACACTCTTGGCCAGCGATCTAGGCTGGGTGAGTTTCGCTTCTGAGCCCTCTGGGATCGCCCCCTCGGCGGTTGACGACTTGGGGGGTGACGACTCGGGGACAGCCTTTTGCGAGCTCGCGGTCGTGGTGTCGAGTGTCCTGGCCATGGCTCTTGTCTCAACAGGACCGGCAAGGCCCTCTATTCCTAGTAGGGGCCACCCATGTCTAGGATCAACGGTTTGCTCTTGGTCGCCAGTCCAACACCGTCGCCCAGGGGTAGGAGGACGGACTCCAGTTGCGGGTGAATCATCAAGTAGCCATTGAAGGCTCGCATCGCGTCCGCCTCCGGCTCGCCGCCCGTCTCCGGCGGCTGGGCCACTTGCCCTTTCCACAGGAGGTTGTCGAACAGGAGCGTGCCACCCACCGGCATCTGAGTGAGGAGTTGGTCGAGGTAGCGCCGGTACTCGCCCTTCACCGCGTCCACGTAGATCAGATCGAACGGACCGCTAAGGGTCGGCAAAATCTCTAGAGCTTCTCCTTGCACCAGCTCCACTCGATCGGCGACCCCCGCCCGTTCGAGGTAGCCCCGAGCCACCTCCTGGCGCTCCTTGTCGAGATCGATCGAGACCACCCGCGCGGTGGGCGCACCGCGCGCCAGCCACAGAGTCCCGTAACCAATCGCGGTCCCCAATTCCAAGATTCGCCGAGCACCGGTCGCCCGGGCCATGGTCTGCAGTAAACGGCCCACTTCAGGGTCGGAGATGGGAATATTCTCCCGCTGCGCGCGCTCTTCGATCTCTCGCAACAGAGCATCGCGCGGCGGAAGTAGGCGGTCGAGATACTGTTCTTGGGCGGGGTGGAGGATGGCGCCGAGACGGTCTTTCATTCCTGCACTCTACCGAAGGTTCGATAGACTGCGCCGGATGAACGAGCAACCACGCGCCCGCCGACCCTTCATTCTGGCCCTCGCCTTGTTAGCAACCTTTGGGGTGATCCCTGGGGCCACGGCACAGAATACGGAGGAGGCCCCGAAAGCAGCCCCATCGCCGCTGACCATCGAGGCGATCGAGGTCACGCCGGCCAAACCGGACGTGGACACGCTATGCCAGCTCAAAGTACGCCTACGCAACCACGGCGAGCGCCCCATATCCGGTTTGGGGTTCACCGTCACCGTGGCCGGTCAGCCGCTGACGGTCTACAAGAATCAGCTCTTCTACCAGCTCTTACCCGCGGGCGAGGTGACGGAGGTGGCCCTGTTCAACTTTTGGACCACCGAAACCGGTCGACCAGCTCCCAAGGACGGCAAGTTGCCGGTTGTGGTTAGCCTCACCGAAGCCACCTGGATCGACCTCTCCACCGACAAGGAGGGGGTTGAGGTGTGGAAGATTCTAGAGCCGATCCCCGGACTGCCGGTGGACAAGAATCTGCCGATCAGCCTCCCCGGTAAGGCGCCGACGGCTACGCCGGCCACTGCGCCAGACAATGCGCCGGACATTGCGCCGGATGCTGAGGGAAAACCCAGCGGTCCGCCAGCCGACCCTTCGTAGAGGCGACGACCTATCTACCGATCCAGGCGATCGCTTCCAGGACGCAAGATCGGCGGTCGAAACTGCCCTCGAGTTGATCGTAGAAGTTCGGACGGAAGGTGAGGGAACAGGTGAGTTCCGATTCGGCGCTGACCACCGGAATCTCAAACTCGTGGTGGCCGGTGCCCGAAATGCTGATCTCGAGGTCACCACAGGTTGAGCTGACTGACACCATCGGCGCCGAATCTCCTTCCCCCAGGACCCGGACTCCGCGCTCCGGTGAAGCCGGTATGCGCAGGGTGAGCCATAGACGCCCCGGAGGCACGACCCCACCGATGGTAATCCGCCCCTCGGTTCCCAACCAGCGCCGGGCCAGGACTTGCTGATCGTTGCCAACTTCGGGCGCCGACCAGCCCGCCGAAAAATCAAAGGTCGGTTCTCCCGCGGCCGCGGGCGGCACCTCGACTTCGGCGACGAGGTATTCATAGCGGTCCACCTCCTCACCCCGAACATCGAGCGGCCACCGGCGGCCGCCGGCTTCGTAGAGGCCCACACTCAAGCCATAGCGTCCTGGAGGTAGCGGCCGCGCCATGGCCGACTGAAAGATGCGCAGCGGGTAGCGCTGCCGTTTGCCTAGTTGCCATCGCGACGGTAGAGGTTGATCGAAGGTGCGCAGCACTTCGCCGGGTTCACCCAGCAGGTGAACGAACAAGATCGGCTCTCCGACTTCCTTTCCCTCAGCTCCAACGAGTTCAGACGTCGGCAGCAGGTCAATCCGCAACTCGCGATATCCCGGAAAAGGCACGGCCAGTAACCCGGGTTCCACCCGCAGCCTAGCCACCGGAGCCTCTCTCTCGCCTCGGCAAGCAGCCAAGAGACAGGTCAATCCCACGGCGCCGAGCACGGTCGCCGCCCATCCCAACCTCAGTCCATATCGATTCAGCACAGTACAGTCTACCTCGCGCCCCACCCCCGGAACGCACCATCCATATCTCTCTACCCGAGCGGCTGCTAAGATCCCCCTCCTGCATCGAGTTCCGCATCGAGAACCGCCTGGACCGGTCCAGAGAAGAGGGGGCTAAACCCATGACCCTAGACATCATCATCCTGCTCGCCATCGTCGCCTTCACCTTCTTGGCGTTCGCCTTCGAGTGGCTACCGGTCGACCTAGTCGCCTTCACCAACCTCGCCCTGCTGCTCGTCTTCAACCTCATCACTCCGGCGGAGGCGGTCTCCGGTTTCTCAAGTCCGGCGGTGATCACGGTGATGATGATGTTCATTCTCAGCGAGGCGCTGGTGCAAAGCGGCCTGATCGCCGTGCTCAGCCATCGCATCACCGGCGTGACCGGCGACTCGAAGTGGGGTACCTCGCTCCTCCTGTTGCTCTTGGCGGCGGTCCTCTCCGCGTTCGTCAACAACACCGCGGCCGTGGCGGTCCTGATGCCCGTGGCAATCGATGTCGCCAAGCACTTCGGATTCAGCCCCTCCAAGATCCTCTTGCCGCTTTCCTACGCCTGCATTCTCGGCGGCACTTGCACACTGCTCGGCACCTCGACCAATCTGATCGTCAGTTCGATGGCGGCCGAACGCATCGGCACCGGCTTCACCATCTTCGAGCTCTCCGGCATTGGCGTGATACTGCTGGCCGTTGGCATGGTGTACAACCTCTTGGTGCCGATGCGCTTCCTGCCCTCGCGCAGCATCATCTCCAGCTTGACGCGCAAGTACCACCTCAACGCCTTTCTCACCGAGATCAAAGTTCCAGAGAATTCGCCGCTGGTCGGTCGAACCGTGGTCGAAGAGCAGATCAGCGAGCGTTTCGGGATCAACGTCCTCGAGATTCTGCGCGGCCGCGAGAAGATCGCCACGGAGCTGCGCAACACTCGCGTCGAACCGGAGGATATCCTCTTGGTCCGCGGCCCGGTCAAGAGCATCGTCGCCATACGGCAGCGCTTCGGGTTGCTGATGCTGGCCGACACCAAGCTGACCGATAGCGACCTCTCCGACGAAAACAACATCTTGGTCGAACTCCAGCTCTCGCCCGCCTCCGACCTAGAGGGCCGTACCCTCAAAGAGATCAATTTCCGGCGCCGGTTCGGTTCGTTCGTTCTTGCCGTCAATCGGCGATTCGGCGGCATTGTCCACGACAAAGTCGCCTACATTCCGCTCCAACGCTGGGACACGCTGCTGGTCTTCGGCCCCCGCCGCCGGGTCGAGACACTGCAAGATTCGGAAGACTTCTTGCCCCTCCAGGAGCTGCAAATCCGCTTCCGGTTGAGAAAACGTTGGTGGTTGAGCGCCTCGGCCATTCCGGGTGTCATTCTTCTGGCCGCGTTTGGCATGCCAATCCTCAAGGCGGCACTCTTGAGCGCCGTCTTCCTCCTGCTCACCCGCCGCTTGTCGATCCAGCAGGCCTACAACTCGATCAGTTGGACGGTGATTTTCCTTCTCGCCACCATCCTGCCACTGGGCATTGCCTTGGAGAATACCGGGCTGGCCGAGATCCTCGGCACCAGCATCGGGCAGTTGGCCGAACCCATGGGGCCGGTGGCGTTGCTCGCCATCCTCATCGTGGTGACCTCGATCTTGACCGAGATGATCTCGAACAATGCCGCGGCGGTCTTGATGGTCCCCATTGCCATCTCCACCGGCGAGATTCTCGCGGTCAATCCAAAACCGTTGCTGGTCGGCGTGGCCATCGCCGCCTCCACCGCGTTCTTGACCCCAATGGGTTATCAGACCAACACCATGGTCTACGGCCCTGGTGGCTATCGCTTCATGGACTACGTCAGGGCGGGAGCGCCACTGAAGCTGATCTGCATCATTCTGAGCGTCTGGCTGATCCCAATCATGTGGCCCTTCTGATCCGTCTCAGGACTGACCCAGTAGCTGTTCGATTCGGGCGATCACCATCTCCAGGGCAACTCGGTTTTCGCCACCTT